>JAPPBA010000119.1 GCA_026705295.1 Candidatus Palauibacter australiensis | reverse complement strand
ATCCATTACCTCATAATATGTGGGATCGGATCGGAAGTCAAGGAACGTGGCGGGAACCTGAGCGTGGGCAAGGGTAGGTACAAACCTATGAATAGCAACGATATGAGATACTTTCTGGAACATCTTTGGACGCTACTGGATGTAACTATGCTACAGTGACGGTCACGGCGGAGGACGAGCACGGCGCGTCGGTGTCGCACGAGTTCCTTGTGACGGTTCCCAACCAGGCGCCGGAGCGGCTGGGCACGATCCCGGACCGGACGATCGGGCGGGGCGACACGGCGAGCGTGGCGGTGTCGGGACACTTCGGGGACCTGGAGGGCGACACGCTGACGTACACGGCGGTCTCCTCGGACGGAGGCGTGCTGGCGGTGGGCATGACCGGGGACCGCGCGAGGTTCGAGGGCCTGAAGAAGGGCACCGCGAGGGTGACCGTGACGGCCGACGACGGGCACGGCGGGCGCACGGACCAGGAGTTCGGCGTGACGGTCGAAGGGGAGAACGGGCCGCCGGAGGTGGCGAGCGCGATCCCGGCGCTGACGGTCGCGCCGGGCGAGACGGAGGTGGTGGACGCCTCGCCGCACTTCCGCGACCCGGACGACGACGCGCTCACCTACGAGGCGGTGTCGTCGAACGAGGCGGCGGCGACGGTCAACGTGTCCGGGAGCGAGGTGGCGGTGACGGGCGTGTCGCGAGGCGAGGCCCGCGTGAAGGTGATGGCGCGGGACCCGGAGGGCGCGTCCGTCTCGCAGGCGTTCGCAGTGACGGTGCCGAACGGGGCGCCGGTGGCGGTGGGCACGCTCGGCCCGGTGTCGGTGGACCACGGCGGAACGGAGTACGTCGAGGTGTCGAGCGCGTTCAGCGATCCGGAGAACGACGATCTCACCTACCGGGCGGAGTCTTCGGCGGAGGACGTGGTCGGGGTCTCGGTGAGGGGGAGCCAGGTGGCGGTGTTCGGCCTCAAGCGGGGCGGGGCGACGGTCACGGTGACGGCGGAGGACGGCCACGGCGGCACGGCCGAACAGCCGTTCGAGGTGACGGTCAGGAACGCGGCTCCGAGGTTCGGCCGGCCCGCGTACACGCGATCGGTGGCGGAGAACTCGGACGCGGGCACGGCGGTCGGCGGCCCGGTGACGGCCCTGGACACGGGCGGGGACGCGCTGACGTACAGCTTCTCGGAGGGCGGCGCCGGCCTGTTCGAGATCGTGGCGGCGAGCGGCCAGATCAGGGTGGCCGAGGGGGCGGCGCTCGACTACGAGCGCGGCGACACGTTGCATGCGGTGCGGGTGATCGCGAGCGACGGGACGCTGGCGGACACGGCGGAGGTGACGATCCGGGTGACGGACGTACCCGCTCCGGGCAAGCCGGCCGCGCCGACCGTGACGGGCGGAACCGAAGAGGTCGAGGTGTCGTGGAGCGCGCCCGCGAACGAGGGGCCGGAGATCACGAACTACGATCTCCGGTATCGGGCGACGGCGGACGGCGATTGGACGGCACCGGCGGCGCTGGGCGCGGTGCTGGCGGACAAGATCGAGGGCCTCGAACCCGGAACGGCGTATCAGGTGCAGGTGCGCGCGGAGAGTTCGGAGGGGGTGGGCGAGTGGTCGGATCCGGGCGAGGGGACGACGGAGCCGGACAACCGGGCGCCGTCGTTCGACGCGGAGACCTACGAGCGCGAGGTGCCGGAGAACTCGGCTCCCGGCACGGCGGTCGGAGCGCCGGTGACGGCCACCGACGAAGACCAGGACGACCTGACGTACACCCTCGTCACCGGCGGGGACGAAGTCCCGTTCGTGATCGACGGGACGACCGGCCAGATCAAGGTCGCCGAGGGCGCGGCGCCGGACTACGAGAGCGGCAAGACGGCCTACGAGGTGAGCGTCCAGGCAAGCGACGGGCCGCTCGCGGCCACGGCGGCGGTGACGATCCGGGTGACGGACGTGCCGGCGCCCGGCAAGCCGGACGCGCCGGAGGTGACGGAGGGCACCGAGGAGGTGGAGGTGTCGTGGAGCGCCCCCGCGAACGATGGCCCGGAGATCACGGGCTACGATCTGCGCTACCGTGTGAAGCCGGACGGCGAGTGGAAGGACGCGCCCGTGGTGGGCGTGGTGCTGTCTCACACGATCAAGGGACTGGAGGGCGAAACCACGTACGAGGTGCAGGTGCGCGCGATCAGTTCGGAGGGCGCGGGCGAGTGGTCGGAGCCGGGCGAGGGTACGGCCAAGACGGCCCCAAAGGCGCCGGTGTTCGATGCGGAGAGCTATGAGCGCGAGGTGCCGGAGAACTCGGCTCCCGGCACGGCGGTGGGAGAGCCCGTGACGGCCACCGACGAGAACGGCGACGACTTGACGTACAGCCTCGTCACCGGCGAGGACGAAGTGCCGTTCGAGATCGACGGGACGACGGGCCGGATCACGGTGGCCGAGGACGCGGCGCTGAACTACGAGAGCGCGGACACGGTTTATGTGGTGAGCGTCGAGGCCAGCGACGGCGAACTCGCGGCCACGGTCCCGGTCACGATCCGCGTGACGAACGCGGACGAGCCCGGCAAGGTCGTGCTGAGCCCGGAGGTGGCCCGGGTGGGCGTCGAGATGACCGTTGCTCTGGTGGACGAGGACGGCGTGCGGAGCGCGACCAGGAGGCGCAAGTGGCAGCGCTCACGCAACGGCAACTCGTGGAACGACATCGCCACGGGCCGGATGTACAACCCCGTGACGAGCGATGCGGGCAAGTGGCTGCGCGTGGTGTTCACCTACTCCGACCGCCACGGTCCGGGCAAGCGGGCGGTGAGCGAGGCGGTGCGGGTGCTGCCCGCGAATGCCGCGCCCGACTTCGGCGCGGACGCCTTCGAGCGCGAGGTGCCGGAGAACTCGCCGGCCGGCACGAAGGTCGGCGAGCGCGTGGCGGCCACCGACGAGGACGGCGACGAACTGACGTACACCTTCTTGACCGGGGACGACGCGTTCGAGATCAACGGCACGACGGGCCGGATCAAGGTGGCCGAGGATGCGGCGCTGAACTACGAGAGCACGGACACGCTGTTCACTGTGCTCGTCGAGGCCAGCGACGGCGAGCTCGCCGACACGGCTTCGGTGACCATCCGCGTGACCGACGCGGACGATCCGGGCACCGTCGCGCTGAGCCCCGAGGTGGCGCGGGTGGGCGTCGAGCTTACCGCGACGCTGACGGACGAGGACGGCGTGCGGGATGCGGGCATGCGCCGCCGGTGGCAACGCTCACGCAACGGCAACTCGTGGAACGACATCGGCACGGGCCGGATGTACAACCCCGTGACGGGCGATGCGGGCAAGTGGCTGCGCGCGGTGTTCACCTACACCGACGGCCACGGACGGGGCAAGCGGGCGGTGAGCGCGGCGGTGAAGGTGCTGCCCGCGAACACGAAGCCCTCGTTCGCCGCCGTGTACGAGCGCGAGGTGCCGGAGAACTCGCCGGGCGGCACGAACGTTGGCGCGCCGGTCACGGCGACCGATTCGGACAGCCCTTCCCTGTCCTACAGCTTCGCCGAAGGCTACGATGAGGCGCTGTTCGGGATCGTCGAGGGGACGGGCCAGATCACGGTGGGAGCGGGCGCGGCGCTCGACTACGAGAGCGGCGACACGCTCTACACGGTGAGTGTCGAGGCCAGCGACGGCGAGCTTGCCGACACCGCCTCGGTCAAGATCCGGGTGACGAACGCGGACGATCCGGGCAAGATCGCGCTGAGCG
>JAPPBA010000118.1 GCA_026705295.1 Candidatus Palauibacter australiensis | reverse complement strand
AGGGTCCCGGCGAGTTCAGCGAGGCAGAGGCCATCGCCGTGCTGCCGGACGGGCGGAGCACCAGAGGCCCGAATCACGGCAGTAAATCGTCTAAAATCATACAGGACTGCACGATCTGCGTACTATGCCGTTGAGCCGGATCGGGTGTCTTCGTGTGGGAATTGCCGGAATCACGGGGTGGATTGGCGGGAGTCCCGACCGCCGTTTCCGGTGTGACAATCGGGTATCCCGGCGTCGTGTCCGGCACGGTTCAGAAGGTGAAATCCAGTCCAAGTCTGATTCCGAGATTGGGGTCCTGGCCGGGCATTTGGTTGCGCGATCCCTCGATTCCGAGCCGTAGTGTCCGGCTGACGCCGTACCGGCTTCCGAACGACCATGAACGGTTTTGGCCATCCGCCGAGAGGCGGGTGTAGCCGTCGAGCGCGCCTTCGCCGCCGGGGTTCTTGAACCCGTAGCCGGCTTCCGCGTCGAGCCGCCAGTCCCGTCCCGCGGCCGGCGTCATCATCCGGAGGGTTCGAGCGTCCATGAGCCCGTGGATGCCGTTCCGGTCATGCCCGTGCTTGGGACTGACCACGAGCCGGAACCCTTCGCCCCGTGTACCGGGATCGAACGCGAGCCGGAGCGCGGCACCCCATTCGCGGTGTGAGCCGGACCCGAAGGCCAGTCTTCCACGGAGGTCGAGGTCGAGCCCGCGGCCGGCATAGCCGACCGAGGCACCGGTCTCGGCGCCTCCGCCCGTGTCGGCGTCGCCGCCGTCGTAGCGCGCCCCGGCCTGTGTGGTAAGCTTGAGTCCTCCGGCCGTCCATGACGCTTCAAGCAGGGCGCGTGCGCGCGAGGCCGCCCCTTCGCGCTGGCCGTCGTCGGCGCTCATGCCGACGGTGAACGCGTCGCCGCCCAGCGCGAGCCCGAACGCGCCGCTGCGTGCGAGCGGCACCTTGACGCCGCCCGAGAGCATGCGCAGCGACGCGCCGGTGTCGCCGTGGCGGTTGCCGTCCCGGACGTCTCCGGTTCCGTATCCGGCCATGGCCCAGAGTCCGATTCCGGGAGAAGGTCGGAGGAACAGGTAGGGATGAACGCTGTTCATGCCGTGTCCCATCGAGCCTTTCGTGGAGTACCGCGAGTAGTCGAGATCGCCGTCGCTGCGCATGAGCGACACTCCGAGCAGCGCGGAGGAGCCGATGCGTGTGTCGGCGCCGACGGTGAGCGCCCGGAGCCCGCCGTCGTAGCCGATGCCGGGCTCGCCCCGGAACGACTGTGCGGAGCCTTCGGCCCATAGTCCGATCCTCGGCCGCCCCTCCTGCGACTGCGGCCCGAGCGCGGTCGAGAACGAGACGTTCGGCAACAGGCGCCGGACGGCCTCCCTTCCGGTGGGAAGATCAACCGACCCGGATCGGCGGATCATGTCGGTGGCCGAGGATGCGCCCCGGGGTACGCCGGTGAGCGAGGCGAGGGTGCCGGCCGCGCGTCCGGCCCACTCCGCCGCCGATCCGGGCACGCCGGCGCCGGAACCGCTTCCCGCGGGCCGCATGACGGCGTCGATGCGCGCTCCGACGGCCTGCCGCGCGCCCTCGGCCACGGCGCGTCCGAAGACGGCGAGTCCGAGGTCGAACGCCTCGTCCCGGAGCGGGCCGGGATCGTGGTCCGCGATATCGACGGTGGCGGAGGCGACGGCACCCGCGCTCACGGCCTCGGGCAGCGCGCCGAACGCGAGCGCGAGGAGGCCGGACCCGGTCCCGGCCGGAACTTCGAGCATGAACGCCGCGAGCGAGTCCCCGGGCTCGAACACGACCGAGTCCGGCAACATGGATTCCACGGAAGAGGCGTGCATGGCCGTGAGCGGCACGGCCACCCGCCGGTCGGCGGCGGGACTCACTCGGACGTCGATTTCGGTCCCCGGCCCGCCCGCGACCGCAGAGTACTCCGCCTGGGCGTACTCGACCTCAAGCTCGGTCGGCGAGCCGTCCTCGGCGACGGATCGGGTGACCCGGTCTCCGGCCACCGCCGCGACGACGATCCGCGTGGTCGCGGGAACGCCGATCGCCACCCCTTCCGGCAGGTCGCCGAATCGAACCGCGAGGGTGTCCCCGGCCGAGAGGCCCGCGGTGCCGACGCTCAAGGTGCCCGCACTCGCCCCGCTCCGGAACGTGACGGTGTGCGTCGAGTCTCCGGCCACGACCTCGATGGCGAGCGCCGAGGAGGCCGCGGGCGACAGGAGCACGGCGACATCGGCGGATCCACCCGGCGCGGTCGCGTAGCTTTGCGCGCCGAACGAGACGACCGGCGTCGTCGCGCCCACGACCATCACGGCCGCGCTCTCCGCGCGCTTGCCCGGCCCGTGGCCGTCGGTGTAGGTGAACACCGCGCGCAGGTACTTGCCCCTGTCGGCTTCGGCCGGGGTGTAGAACCGCCGCTCCGCCCCCTGCACGATCATGGTCCACGCAGCGCCGTCTGGCGAACGCTGCCACGTCCGCATCTTGCTCCGCTCGACCGAGCGGTCCTCGTCCATCAGCGTCGCGGTCAGCCGCTCGCCCACCCGCGCCACGTCCGCGCTCAGCGCGATCGTGCCCGGATCGTCCGCGTTCGTCACCCGGATCGTCACCGATGCGGTGTCGGCGAGCTCGCCGTCGCTCGCCTCGACCCGCACCGCGAGCAGCGTGTCGCCGCTCTCGTGGTCGAGCGCCGCGCCCTCGGCCACCGCGATCTGGCCCGTCGAGGCGTCGATCCCGAACAGCGCCTCGTCTCCGCCCTCCGCGAAGCCGTAGGACAGGGACGCGTTGTCCGGGTCGGTCGCCGCCACCGGCGCGCCCACCTTCGTGCCGCCCGGCGAGTTCTCCGCCACCTCGCGCTCGTACGCGGCCCCGAACGAGGGCGCCGCGTTCGCCGGCAGCACCTTCACCGGGTCGCTCACCGCCCGCTTTCCGGGACCGTGGCCGTCCCTGTAGGTGAACACCGCCCGCAGCCACCTGCCCTCGTCGGCGGAGACGGGGTTGTACGCCCCGCCCGTGGCGATCTCGTTCCACGAAGAGCCGTTCGCCGAACGCTGCCACCGCCGCTTCCTGCCCGCGCTCCGCACGCCGTCCTCGTCCGTCAGGGTCGCGGCAAGCTCGACGCCCACCCGCGCCACGCCGGGGCTCAGCACGAGCTCGCCGGGGTCGTCCGCGTCCTTCACCCGGATCGTCACCGATGCGGTGTCCGCGAGTTCGCCGTCGCTCGTCTCGACGCGCACCGTGAACAGCGTGTCGCCGCCCTCGTAGTTCAGCGCCGCGTCCGCCGCCACCGTGATCCGGCCCGTTGACGCGTCGATCTCGAACGGC
>JAPPBA010000117.1 GCA_026705295.1 Candidatus Palauibacter australiensis | reverse complement strand
TGCTGCTCGGGGAGGAAGGCGAGCCGCTTCTGCGGCCCGTTGGCGAAGCCGGCGCCGATGAGTCCGCCGGAGCCGATGGCGACCTTCGACTGGATGAGGTGCCAGCCGGCGCCGAGGGGATCGATCTCGGGATCCAGGAAGACGAGGAGCCGGTTCCGCTGATAGTCGGCGAGCGAATCCCATATGCGGAGCGTGAGCGCGCCCGCGAAGACGTTTGCGAGGAGCACGCCCACCGCCTCGAGGATGAAGAGGCGGTGTACGTACAGGCAGGCCGCGACGACGAGGAACCCGAGGCCCCACGCGATCCAGTTGAAGCCGAGCAGGAGACTGAGGCCCGGCGACGCGAGCAGGAAAATCTTGGGCAACGGGACGCCGCTCCAGAACAGCGCGGCGAGGAAGAGCGCCCCGAAGATCATGGCGCTCCCGAGGTCCGGCTGCAGCAGCACGAGGACGAACGGGACGAGCGTGATGACGCCGGGTCTCCAGAGCTCCAGCAGCCGGTCGTACGGTCCGCGCGTGCCTCCCATCGCGCGCGCCAGCATGAGGATCGTCCCCAGCTTCGCGACTTCGGCCGGCTGCAGTCGCCCCGGGCCGAGTTCGAGCCAGCTCCCGTTCGGGCCCGTCCCGACGAAGAACACGAGGACGAGGAGGAGGACCGTGATCCCGTACACCCACGGCGCGAGCCACTCAAGGAAACGCAGCGAGAAGCGGGAGGTCACGGCCAGCGCGACCATCGCCACGCCGAACCAGTAGAGCTGGCGAACCCAGGTCCCGGTGGCCAGCGACTGCACGTCGACCTGCCCGGCCGAGTAGATCATCGCGATCCCGAGCCCGGTCATGAACAGCACCAGCCCGAGCAGCACGGGATCTCCCACTCCGGGGATCCGCAGGCGGTCGATCATCCGCCCGCCGGCACCGGAAGCGCTTCCAGCGGACGGACGCCGGGCGTTTCCTCCGGCGGCATACCGAGCGTTTCGAGGTGGCGGTCCACAATCCCGGACGCGAGAGGCACCGCCAGCGACGGGGCCCCGTCCGGGTGCCCGTGCTCCACGATCGCCGCGATCACGATGCGGGGGTCGTAGGCGGGCGCGAACCCCACGAACCAGGAATGGGGCTCGCCGTGCGGATTCTGGGCCGTGCCGGTCTTGCCGGCCAGCGTCCAGCGGGCCAGGCGGCTGCCGTACGCGGTGCCCCCGGGCTCATTCACGACACGCGCCAGTGCGTCGACGAGTTGGCGCCGCTGCACTTCGGGGAGATCGAACGCCCAGTCCGCGCGCTGCTGTGCCAGCGTCTCATCCCGCACGAGGTGAGGTTTGACGGGCGCCCTGCCCGTCGCCAGCGCCGCGTAGAACTGGGCCATCGCCAGCAACGTCTGCGCGTTTTCCCCCTGCCCGATCGAGAGGTTCCACACGACGGCTTCGGTCCATCCTCCGGGCCCAAACCGCTCGTCGTACCACTGTCGGGAGTCGGGGAAGAGGCCCGGTCTCTCGGACGGGAGGTCGATCCCCGTCGTGCGACCGAAGCCGAACTCGCCGACCCCCGCGAGGAGCGGGTCGAGACCGATCCGCTGCCCCGCCTGGTAGAACCAGACGTTGCACGAATGCTTGATCGCCTCGGAGAGGTTCAGGCGCCCGTGTCCCCGCGACAGCCAGCAGTGGAAGTAGCGCGTGTGGTACGCGAGCCTGCCGGTGCATGCGTGCGTGTGGTAGGTATCGATCGTGAGGTCGGCCGTCTTCATCCCGATGGAGGACATGACGAGCTTCCACGTCGATCCCGGCGGGTAGGAAGCGTTGGAAACCCGGTCCAGCAGCGGCTGGTCCGGATGTTCGCGAAGGGAATTCCACCGATCCAGGGGGATGCCGCCGATGAATGCGTTGGGGTCGAATGTGGGGTGGCTGTAGAGCAGGAGCACCTCTCCGGTCACCGGGTCCAGCGCCACGACGCCGCCCCGCATCCCTTCCGGAAACACCGAGTCCGCATACACCTGCAGGTCGAGATCAATGCCGAGATGCAGGTCGTCTCCGGGCACCGGAGCCTGCGCCTGCGCCACCCCGAGATCCCGCACGATCGTGCCCAGGGCGTTCACTTCCGTGTAGCGGATCCCGTGCCGCCCGGCGAGCCTGTGCTCGTACTGCTGCTCCAGCCCCGTCTTCCCGATCGACTGTCCGGATTCGTAGTCCGCATACTCGGATCGAGCGAGTTCCTCCGGGCTGATCTCCCCCACGTATCCGATCATGTGCGCGACGGCGGGTCCCGCCGGGTAGCGCCGGCGCGGCCTCTGATCCACGACGACGCGCCGAAACCGGGGCCGACGCTCCTCGATGAACGCGACCTGCTCGAAGTTCGCGTTCTCGCGCACGACCAGAGCCTCGCCGGGACGTTCGCGGTTGCGCGACAGCAGTGCGGCTCGGCGCTCGGGCGACAGGTCCAGCCGCTCCGCGAGGCGGTCGAGGCCAGCCGAGATGGAGTCGCGGGGCCCGGGAAGCATCGACACGTCGTACCCCGGCACGTTGTCCGCGATGGCCCGTCCATACCGGTCGTAGATGGTCCCGCGCGGGGCCGGCACGGTGATGGTCCTCAGCCGGTTCTCGCTCGAAAGGAACGTGTACAGCTCGGTGCTGAAGATCTGGAGATTGATGAACCCGGCGGCGACGATCGAGAGGCAGAAGAAGATCGCACCCGCCGCCCAGCGGCCTCGCTGTCTCCGGATCGAGCGGTGTTCGTTGTCGCCCTTCACATCCTCCCCTTCACCTCGTGGCTGCCGAAACCAGCCTCGCCGCCACCCAGCACACCGCCGTGGTCAAGGCGGCCGATCCGGCGCCGTGGACGAGCAGGGCGCCTGCCGACGAATCTCCGACGACGAAGACCGTGACCGCAAACCGCAGCACCCACGTCCCGAAAAAGACGAAGACCGGCGTCGCGTTGTCCGAGTCCGAATAGATCAGGCCTCGCACCCAGCCGACGAGCGCCCCCGTCAGTGAGAAGAGTAACATCGTGAGGCCCATCGGTCCCAGCGAGATCGACGCTTCCAGGAGACCGATCACGCACCCGAAGCCGGCGGCCCTTCCCCAGCGGAGCTGCAGCGAGCTCAGGATCAACCCGCCAGCCACGAGGTCGGGCGCGATCGGCCATCGGCTCCAAAGTGGATGCAGGGCAAAGTGCAGGACCAGCAGGAGTGCGGCGACGAACCACCTCCCCGCCGGACTCATCGAGGGACCGAAGCCGTATCCGCCGCCGCAGGCGCGGGTTCCACCGGCGCGGACGCCGTGTCCGCCTCGACGTTTGCCGGCAACGCCGGCCGATTCCACACGAAAACGTCCCTGACCTCCTCCGGCCGCACGGCGGGCTCGACAACGTAGCGCTTCATCCAGCCCGCCTCCGGCTCGTCGGGCTCGCGGATGCGCCCCACTGGCACGCCCGGCGGATAGACGCCGGCGATCCCCGTCGTAACCAGCAGAGTCCCGACCGGTATGTCCGCCTGGAAGGGCGCGCCCTCAAGGAGGAGCACGGGTTGCCCTCCGTCCGCGCGCAGCGGCCGCACGAACCCTGACACGCCTTCCCCGTCGGCAAGAACGCTGACCCTGAAGTCGGGATGGCTCCAGAATTCGCCCCTTCCCCCTCGCCCGTGAGGGGCTCTCACGACACCGACCAGGCCGATGCCGGTGAAGACACCGACCGGAAACTCGCGGCCCCGAAAATCGGGTCCCGACAACACGAACAGGTCCGGATTGCCGACGTTGGGGCGTCCGGGATAAACGACCGCCGGCTCGGCCGAGCCGGCCGGTAGCCCCTCGAGATCCCGCGCGGGCGACGTGTCCTCGACCGGCGCCGTGCGGTCCCGGTAGCGCAGCAGGAGTTCCGTGAGCGAATCCCGCTCCGCCAGCAGAACCTCGACGCGGCTCTCGATCTGTCCCCGCTCGGCAGCGAGGCGATGGAGCAACAGGAACGGGTAGAGCGCGCTGGCGCGGACCGCGGACTCGACCTGGCTCTGATGTGCGCTGGGCAGACCCGCGGCGACGCCGCTGAGGATGAGGGCGAGGGAAAAGACGATGACATCGAGCGGCCCGCGACCCGGCGGCCGGACGCCCTGATAACTCACGGGCGGCGATTCAGCGGAGGTTCGGCGTCAACTCGTGAGAACTCCACGATACCGTCCGAATTCCTCAAGGATCTTCCCGCAGCCCCGAACGACACAGGTAAGCGGTTCCGCATCGACGTGGATCGGGAGCCCCGTTTCCTCGCCCAGCAGCGTATCCAGCCCTCGCACGAGGGCGCCGCCGCCCGTCATCACGACGCCCCGGTCCACGATATCGGAGGCAAGTTCCGGCGGTGTGATCTCGAGCGCCCTCCGTACCGCGGCGACGATCTGCTGGATCGGCTCCTGAAGACACTCGCGAACCTCGGCCGAATGGACCCGCAAGGTCTTCGGAATGCCGGAGACGAGGTCCCGCCCCTTGACCAGCATCTCCTTGTCGTCGTCCGTGGGATACGCCGACCCGATCTGGATCTTGACGGCTTCCGCCGTCGGCTCACCGATGAGGAGGTTGTAGTTCTTGCGGAGGAAGGCGACGATCGTGGAGTCCAGTTCGTCGCCGCCGACGCGGATCGACGTGTCCGCGACCGATCCCGAAAGCGCGATCACCGCGATCTCGCTCGTCCCGCCCCCGACGTCGATGATCATGTTGCCCGTCGGCGTCTCCACCGGAAGTCCGACGCCGACGGCCGCCGCCATCGGTTCCGCCACCATGTAGACTTCCTTGGCGCCGGCGGCGTGCGCGCTGGACCGGACGGCCCGGCGTTCGAGTTCCGTGATGCCGGACGGCACGCCGACCACGACGAGAGGTCGGATCTTGAAGAGCCGCGTAGTCATCACTTCCTTGAGGAAGTAGCGGATCATCATCTCGGTGATGTCCACGTCGGCGATCACCCCGTCCTTCAGCGGCCGAACCGCTTCGATCCCGCTCGGCGTGCGGCCGAGCATGCGCTTGGCCGCGAGCCCGATCCCTTCGATGCGGCCGGTTTCCTTTCGGACCGCGACGACGGACGGTTCGTTGAGGACGATGCCCTCGCCTTCGACATGTACGAGGGTGTTCGCCGTCCCCAGGTCCACTCCGATCTTGCTGATCGGCAGGAAGTTACCCCGCAGCGACCACTTTCCCATCTAGCAGGCCGCCCTTCCGGGCCGGCGCGGGATCCGTGGGCTGAAGGACACGGGCGGGACACCTCCAAGGCGGCGAATCGTACCGGAAACTGCCACTCCGGGTGAAGGACGCCGAAATGTAAACGTACTGTCGGACGCAGGAAAGTCGCTTCGCGGCTCGCCTCCCTCCCGGCTGCCCGGACTCACGCGGAGAGCGCCCCGAGAGGCGTGTACTCCAGATCGAACGCCTCCGCGACGGCCTCGTACGTGACCCGTCCTCCCGCGATGTTGACCCCCAGGGCGAGGTCCGGACCCTCGTCGCATGCCGCTTTCCACCCGCGATTCGCCAGGTGCAGGACGTAGGGAAACGTCGCGTTCGTCAGGGCCAGAGTGGACGTTCGCGGGACGGCCCCCGGCATGTTCGCCACGCAGTAGTGGATGACCCCGTGAACGGTGTAGGTGGGGTCGTTGTGCGTGGTCGGGCGCGCGGATTCCACGCAGCCGCCCTGATCCACGGCCACGTCGACGATCACCGCACCGTCCTTCATCCGCCGCAGGTCGTCGTGCCGCACGAGCTTCGGCGCCTTCCCGCCGGGTACGAGCACGGCACCGATTACGACGTCCGCGCGTTCGATCTGCTCGAGGATCGAGTGTCGGTTCGAGTAGAGCGTATCCACGTTGGCCGGCATGACCTCCGCGAGATACCGGAGACGCGGGAGATTAACGTCGAGGACCGTCACGTGGGCGCCGAAACCCGCCGCGATCGTCGCCGCATTCGCGCCGACGACCCCTCCCCCGAGGATGACGACTTCGGCCGGGAGCACTCCCGGCACGCCCCCGAGCAGGATCCCGTACCCGCCCGCAATGCGCTCCAGGTTCTTGGCTGCTTGCTGGATCGCCATCCGCCCCGCCACCTCGGACATCGGCGTCAGAAGCGGGAGTTCGCCCGTTGGAAGCTGGACCGTCTCGTAGGCGATCGCGACGCACCCGCTCTCCAGCGTACGGTGCGTGAGACGTTCGTCGGCCGCGAAGTGGAAGTAGGTGAAGATGACCTGGTCGGCCCGCATTCGGGCGTATTCGGCTTCGATCGGCTCCTTCACCTTGACGATGAGTTCGGCCCGGTCCCAGACCCGGTCTGCCGAATCCACTACCTCCGCTCCCGCGGCGACGTACATGTCATCCGGAAAGCCGCTGCGCAGGCCCGCGTTGCGTTCCACACACACGGCGTGTCCGGCCGCGACGAGCGCGGTCGCTCCGGCCGGGACGAGGGCCACTCGACTTTCGTCCGCCTTTATCTCCTTCGGTACGCCGACGATCATTTCGTTCCCTCCCAGGGGGACGCTCAGGTCGCGTCCGGTGCGGTACGCCCCGGGGCGTTGCCGGGCGCCAGCTCGAGGGTCGCGAGCCGTTCGGGTGCGAAGTATGCGGCAGCTTCGAAACACTGCGCACGGTCGACCGCGTCGATTCTCGCCGCCACCTCGTCAAGGGTGCGATACTCGTGGCCGTACAGGGCGACGCCGGCCAGCCGGTTCATGCGGCTCGCGGGCGATTCGAGCGAGATCAGAAACTGCCCCTTCAGCTGGCTCCGAGTGTCGTCCAGCTCCTCGCGCGTCAGTCCTTCGCGCGCCAGCACGGCGAGTTCCCTCTCCACCGCCTCGCGCGCCTCATCCGCGGTTTCGGGGCGGGTCCCGACGTAGGCGCCGACGTGGCCCGCTTGCGCGTGGAACCCGTCGAAACTGTACACCGCGTAGGCGAGCCCGAGCGTTTCGCGGATTCTCTGGAAAAGCCGCGAACTCATGCCGCCCCCGAGGGCCGTCGCCGTGACATGGATCGCGTAGCGAAGGGGATCGCGGTACGGAACGGTGAGTCCTCCAGTCACGATGTGCGTCTGACGGCCGCCCTCGCGTCGCATGCGCCGGAAGCCAGATTCGCCGATCGGCGGCGGCGGGTCCGCGGGGGCGGGGACGGCGGGCCGGCGGGGGAGCCAGCGCGCCAGCCCCTCCACGAGGTCCTCATGCTCCACCGCTCCCGCCGCGGCCACGACCACGTTGCCCGGCCGGTACGCCCGATCGTGCACTTCCGCCAGCGCGGACACGGAAAGCGCCCGCACCGACGCGCGGGTGCCGAGGATCGGTTCGCCGTAGGGATGCCCGCCGTAGAGCGCGCGCGCGTGCTCTTCGAAGGCGATGTCCTCCGGGACTTCCGCCGCGGCAGCGATCTCTTCCAGCACGACCTCGCGTTCCACCTCCAGGTCCTGTCCGGAGAGCCGCGGAAAAAAGGCAAGGTCGCACAGCACGTCGAGCGCGACGCCGAGCGCCCCCGCCGGCACGCGCGCCTGGAAGGCGGTGAACTCGTGCGTCGTATACGCGTCCAGCGCGCCCCCGAGCCGCTCCACCTCCCAGGCGAGATCGCGGGCAGAGCGCCGGTGCGTCCCCTTGAAGACCATGTGCTCGAGCAGATGGGACGCGCCGCCGTGCTCGGCATCCTCGTGCACGCGGCCCTGTCTCACCCAGAGGCCGATGGCGACGGAGCGCACGGAATCCATGCGCTCGCTGAGCACAATGGGGCCATCCGGGAGACAGGTTCGGTACACCTCCCGATCGAGCCGGCCTCCCACGCCGGAAGTCGGCCGCAGTTCCCGGGCCGGCCCGCGCGCAGGCGGGCCGGGACGCGACGCGGTCAGGCCTACTCGGCCGGGGCGAGGGCCGCGCGCCGCGAGAGCTTGAGGCGGCCGCGGTCATCCACGGCGAGCAGCTTTACCTTCACCTCGTCGCCCGGGCTGACGACGTCCTCCGTCTTGGCGGTGCGGCCCTCCTCGAGTTCCGAGATGTGGCACAGGCCCTCGACTCCGGGAATGATCTCCACGAAGGCGCCAAAGTCCGTCGTGTTCTTTACGACACCGCGGTAGATCCGTCCGACCTCCGGCTCCTGAACGATGCCTTCCACCATCTCGCGCGCATGCTGCGCGCCCGCGCCCGAAGGCGCTGCGATGGTGACGGTGCCCGAGTCGTCGATGTTGACCTCGGTGCCCGTCTCCTCCTGGATCATCCGGATCGTCTTCCCCTTCGGCCCGATGACCTCGCCGATCTTCTGCGGGTTGATCTGCAGCGTGACGATCCGCGGCGCGTGCGGCGACATTTCCTCGCGGGCCGCTTCGAGCGTCTCGTTCATCGCCGCGAGGATCCGCAGCCGGGCATCGCGCGCCCGGGCCAGGGCCTCGCGCAGCGTGTCGACCGAGAGACCGTCGGCCTTGATGTCCATCTGGACGGCCGTGATCCCGCGCTCGGTCCCCGCGACCTTGAAGTCCATGTCGCCGAGGGCATCCTCCACGCCGAGGATGTCGGTGAGGATTTCAACCCGGTCGTCCTCCTTGATGAGCCCCATCGCGATCCCCGCGCACGGGGCCCGCATCGGCACTCCGGCATCCATGAGGGAGAGCGATCCGCCACAGACCGAAGCCATCGAACTCGACCCGTTCGATTCGAGAATATCGGAGACGACGCGGACCGTGTACGGGAAGTCCTCGTACGCCGGGAGGAGGGCCTGAAGCGCGCGCTCAGCCAGCATCCCGTGTCCCGTCTCGCGGCGGCTCGTACCCCGGAACATCCGCACTTCGCCCGTCGAAAAGCCGGGGAAGTTGTAGTGGAGCATGAAGGACTTCGAGGTTTCTTCGCGTACGTCGACGGAGTCGATTCGCTGCTCGTCCCTCACCGTCCCGAGCGTGGTCACGGCGAGCGCCTGCGTCTGCCCCCGGGTGAAGAGCGCCGAACCGTGGGTGCGCGGCAGCAAACCGACGTCGCACGTGATGTCGCGGACGTCGTTCATGCCGCGGCCATCGATGCGCTCCCCGTCCTCGAGGATGCGTCGGCGCATCGTCTCCTTCTCCAGCTTTCGGAGAGCGGCGCCGACATCTCCCGAGCAATCCGGGTGGTCGGCTTCGAGCCGAGCCGCGAGCTCCTCGCGCAGGGCGGACAGGGCGCGTCCGCGCTCCTCCTTGTCCGCGATCCTCAACGCTTCGCCCACCTGAGCGGCCGCCAGTTCCGTGACCTTCGCCACGACGTCCGGGTCGGGTCCGACGGGCTCGTACTCGAAGGTTTCCGGGGCTCCAGCCTTCCGGACCAACTCGCGCTGGAGCGCGATCAGATCGGCGATGGCCTTCTGTCCGACCTGCATCGCCTCGAGGAATTCATCCTCGGTGGCTTCGAGACAGGCGCCCTCGACCATCACGATCGATTCCTCGGATCCGGCGACGACGATCTCGAGGTCGCACAGTTCGAGGTCATCGAAAGTCGGGTTGACGAGCCACTCGCCCTCGCGGCGGGCGACCCGGACGCCGGCGATCGGCCCGTTCCACGGGATCGGGGACAGGAGGAGGGCCGTCGACGCCCCGAGCATGCCGATGACGTCCGCGTCGTTCTCCTGGTCCGCGGAGATGATGAAACAGACGACCTGGGTGTCGTTCCGGTAGTCCGCGGGGAAGAGCGGCCGGAGGGGCCGGTCGATCTGCCGCGCCGAGACCGTCTCCTTCTCGCCGGGCCGGGTTTCCCGCTTGATGAACCCGCCGGGGAACTTGCCGGCGGCGTAGGTCTTCTCGCGGTACTCGACCGTGAGAGGAAAGAAGGGGAGATGCGTGGGCTTGCGGTCCGCCGTGGCGGTGACGAGCACTGCGGTCTCCCCGTACTGCACATAGACGGCGCCGTCGGCCTGCCGGGCCATTCTGCCCGTCTCCAGGATCAGGGGCCGTCCGTGGAATTCCGTTTCGATTCGGTGTGTCATTCTTTTTTTCTCTTCTTCTTTCGAGGTGTGGCGCTGCGGGATTCCGCGCGCCGCGCCGGCCTCTCACCGGGCCGGACGCTCATGTTGTCTTTTCAACCCTGCATCAGCTTCTTCGATTCAGCACCCCGGTCGGGGGGATCCGGCGCGGTACAAGGGAAGGAAAGTCGGGGGCCCGACGATGCGGGCCGGCGGAAGCGGAGGCGGAAGTCTGCGGAGCGGGGCGGCGCCTCAATGGCGTAGCCCAAGCTCCTCAATGACCGTGCGGTAGCGGTCGAGATCCGTCCGGCGGAGGTAGTTCAACAGTCGGCGGCGACGGCCAACCATCTTCAGGAGTCCGCGACGGCTGTGATGATCCTTTGGATGATCCCGGAAATGCCCGGTCAACTCTTCGATGCGGGCCGTGAGCAGCGCGATCTGCACCGGAGCCGACCCCTGGTCGTTCTCGCGTCGCGAGAACTTCTCTATGATTCCCTGCTTCTCTGTCTTTTCCACGTCTCTCTGTTATCCCTCGATCCGCCGCCCCGCTTCGACCCGCGGAGCGACCGGCAAGACGGCGAAGCCCGCCGTGCCGCTTCAGATACAGCCAACAAAACTAGAATCCGCAAGCGTCTCTGTAAAGGTGCGTCGCCATTCAGTCCCCGAATTGTCCGCCCGTTCACAGGGCAGCGAGAAGCGCCAAGGTCGCTATCTCCAAGCCCAGACACGTCGCGGTCCAGACGATGAACGCGCGGCGGCGGCCGACACCGAGGGCGGACAGGAAGGCGCCCTCGCCCCGCCGGCGATGGTCGATCCACGAGAGAAGGACGCATACTCCGACGACGGGCATCGTGACGCCCGCGGCCCACGGGACAAACGTGCCGTCACCCGCTCGCGGGAGCGTTCCCGTCGCCGCCCCGAACACGGCCAGCGCGAGCCGGACCGTGATCCAGATTCCCGCCGCGGCACCGGCCACCGGTAGCCAGATGCGGCGCATCCGGCTCGATCGCCGCGTTGCGGGCACCGCGGGGTCGGCGTCTCCGCCCCGACGCCGGTCCGGGTCCCCCGAATGGGGATTCGAGCCCGTTCGCAGCTCGGTTGGGCCGCGGCGGCCGAGGTAGTCCCAGCCAAACTCGGGATGCCTCCAGGCCTGTTCCGGAGTCCCCATGACGCGCGTCCCTCCCGCCGTGATCCATACCACTTCATCTGCGGCCTGCATGAGCAGTTCGACCTCGTGTCCCGTGATCAGCACCGCCGCGCCACGTCCGGCCGCGTCCCGCAGTGCCCGGACCGCGCGCTGCTGGTCGACCGGAGCCAAACCGGTCAGTGGCTCGTCGGCGATCAGGCACAGAGGGTTGCGCAGAAGTCCGAAGGTGAGTTCCAGGCGGCGCCGCTCGCCGCCCGAGAGTTCGCGCACCCGACTCTCGAGGAATGGGGACACGTCGAGTGGATCGAGATCGGTCAGTCGACGGGCCTCCGGAAATGCCGCGGCCAGCGTGGCCAGATGGGTGTGAACGCGCCGACTCGGAACGGCCAGCCCCGCATCGGGCACGAAGCACAGACCCTCCCGAGCCAGGCGGGCGACCCGCGGGCGTAGCGTCGCGCGACCACGCCACCTCACGGAGCCGGTTTCCGCGCCGAGAAGCCCGAGGGCGCAGCGCAGGAGCGTGCTCTTTCCGGATCCGTTCCGCCCCAGGAGGAGCGTCACACGCCCCGGCCACGCCTGGACCGAAGCCGCTCTGAGCACTTCCGCGGCACCGAATCGCTTGGCGAACCCCTCCGCCGCGAAGATTGGCTCGCCCACCTGAGAAGAGGCTGTGCTCACAGCCCCGGCGAGCTGGAGGCAGGACAGCCGGGGCCGGCGAGGACGGGCTCGAAGATGACGGCGCGGGCGATTCCGCCGTCCTCCCGAACGCCGAACAGGAGGGCGTCGTCCCCGGTCCCCCGCAGCGCTTCGTCCCGGCGGGTGCGCGCGATGAGTGCCCCGCTGGCGGGATCGATCACATCGAGCATGGTGTCGAGGAGACGGTCGAGTTCGAGCGGCGACGGCGTCGCGACGGCGCCCGCCTCCCGGCTCTCGTCGGCGACCCACGTGCCCGCCCACAACAGGCCGCGGTCGACACGAAGACTGATGACGATGGAGGGAGCCGGCGCCGAAACGGGCGCCCCGGGCTGCGGCGGTCCCGGATCGAACCAGTCGGGCTCTCCGGTCAGGTGCGCGATCGGCTCGCTCCCGCCCCCCGGATCCCACGCCTCGAACCCGTATTCCCCCGCCCGGGTCGTCCACACCCGGCCCTGTCCGTCCAGCGCGACGGGGGCGCGGAAGAAGTTCACGAGCCACGAGGCGACGGGCACGGCACCGAGGCTCGCGAGCCGGACTCCATCGCTACCGATGACTTCCGTCGTCGCACTCAGTCCATCGTCCGTCTGGCCGAACCCCGAGACGGCGTGGCGTTCCCCGGCGCCGAGGGTCGCGAAGTCGAGCCCGTGGAGGCTTCGGATATCCGTCGTTTCAAGCAGTCCTCCATCCGGGGACACATGCGTGATGCGGCGGTTGACGAGGTCGAGGATCCGCAGGCTGCCATCGGATCCGGGGCGCACGCGTCCCGGGACGCGATACTCGCCGGGCCCGTCTCCGTTCCCTCCCAGGACCTCCAGGAAGGCGCCGCCCGAATCGAATACGAGCAGTTGTCCGCGGTTCTCCCCGCTCGCCACGATGTAGTCGCCCCGGGCGGTGCGCGTGATCTCCGGACGGCTGCCGATCGTTCCGGGATCGCCGGGGTCGCCGAGACGAAGAATTTCCCGGAGTTGCACGGCACATTCCCCCGCTTCGTCGGCGATCGCGAGGAGCGGCTGGGCCGCGGACGGTCGCGGGATGCCCGCGCAGACGATCAGGGCGATGAACCACGGATGCCTCGTCGATACCGTCAGTTTGCCGGTCATCTGCCCGTTTCCCTGAAGTATTCGAGGCCGTCCGCGAGATCCCGGCGCATCTGCGCGACGAGATCGTCTCCCGACTCGAACGCCCGCACCTCGCGCAGCCTGTGGAGGACATCGACGATCACGCGCTCTCCGTAGATGTCACGCTTGAAATCGATGAGGAAGAGTTCGATGGCCGGCGGCGAGCCCGCAAAGGTCGGCCGGGGCCCGAGGTGCAGCAGCCCCTCGGTTCGTTCGGAGCCGAGCGTCGCGCGCACGGCGTAGATGCCTTCGGCCGGAAGGAGTTTGTCGGGAGGAGGAGGCGTGAGGTTGGCGGTCGGAAAGCCGAGCGCCCTGCCCCGTCCCAGTCCCCGGATCACCGTCCCGCGGAACGAGTACGGACGACCGAGGCCCGCGGTGGCACCCTCCATGTCGCCCGCCGACACGGCCTGCCGGACCCGGGTGGATGAGACGGGCGATCCGTCCGCTTCGACGCCTCCGACGACGGAGACCTCGAACCCGTGGATTCCGCCCAGCCGCTCGAGCACGGCAACGTCCCCGGCGCGTCCGCGCCCGAACCCGTGGTCGTACCCGATCACGACCTCCGCGGGGCGGAAGCACGGGACGATGAGGTGCTCCACGAACTGCTCGGGGGAGTAACGGGAGAACTCCAGCGTGAAGGAGACGAACGCGGCGTAGTCGAGCCCGAGTTGGGCGAGCATCTCCTTCTTCTCGTCCGGCAGCGTGAGGAGGGCGGGGGCAGCTTCGGGGCGCACGACGCTCAGGGGGTGAGGGTCGAAGGTGAGCAGCACGGCATGGCCGTGCCGGGCGCGCGCTCGGCGCCCGACGTCGCGCAGGATCGCCTGGTGCCCGAGGTGGACTCCATCGAAGGTCCCCATGGTGACGACGGTGCCCCGGACGTGCGGGGGGAGCCCGCTCACGCGGCAAACACCTTCTTCGGGTAGAGGCGGCCATCGCGCTCCTGGGCGATGGCGAAGAGCTCATCGGAGGCGTACAGCGCGACCGGGTTCGTGGAGCCCCCCCGCGAATCGGGCGCGCTCCCGGACGGCGGCAGCACGTCCCCACGCTCGACCGGCCTTCCGTACCGGATCTCGTCCCGCTCTCCATCGTTCAGTTCGCGCCGCCACACCCACGGCAGCGCGGCCATCCCGGGGCGCCAGGCGGTGGACGCCTCGGCCACGGCTTCCGCCACCGCGTCGGGAGCGGTTGCCTCGTCTACCCCGAACGGGCCGATCGCGCTGCGGCGCAGCGCCGTAAGGTGCGCCCCGGGTCCGAGGTCCCGCCCGATGTCGCGGGCCAGCGCACGTACGTAGGTGCCGGTGGAGACGCTCGCGCGGAAGCGGATCCGAGGGAGATCGATGTCCGTGACCGCGATCTCGTGGATGGTCACCTCGCGTGCCTGCAGTTCGGGGCGCTCCCCGCGGCGGGCCAGCGCATAGGCGCGCTCGCCGCCGGTGCGGCGCGCCGAGTAGGAGGAGGGCACCTGGCGTCCGACGCCCTCGCGGGCTGCGAAGGAGGCCCGGATCGCCTCGCCGTCCAGCTCCCGCCAACCGGCATCCTCCGATACGGTCTTCCCCGTGAGGTCGTCCGTGTCCGTCTCCCGCCCCAGCGCCAGCGTCGCATCGTAGGATTTCGGGAGTCCGTGGTAGAGGTCGGCGAGCCGGGTGAACGACCCGACGAGCGACAGCAGGAGCCCCGTCGCGAAGGGGTCGAGCGTGCCCGTGTGGCCGATCCGGCGCACCCCCAGCTTTCGCCGTATCCGAAGGACGATGTCGTGCGACGTCGCTCCGGCCGGCTTGTCGACGAGGAGCAGACCGGCTTCAGTCGTCACGCGGCCCCGCGTCCTCGCGAGCCCGGCGCAGCAGTTCCTCGATCCGGCTCGCGTGCTCGGGCGTTTCATCCGGCAGGAAGCGGAACTCCGGGATCTTCCGCAGCCGGAGCGACCGGCCCAGTTCCCGTCTTATGAACCCCACCGCGTGTTCCAGCCCCTCGATTCCCTCCGACACATCCTCGTCCGAGCGAATGTAGACGGTCGCGAAGGAGAGATCCCGGGTGGCCCGCACGTCGGTCACCGTCACTCCGTCGAGACGCGGATCCTTGAGCGATCCGAGAAGGAGGCGCGTGAGTTCGCGCCGGAACAGTTCGCCCAACCGTTCGCTCCGGTGACGATGGGTCACGCGCTCCCCCGCGCCGGGCCGCCGGCCTTCACAGGAACTCGGTCTCCGACTCGATGACGTGCGCCCTCGGGTCGGATCTCAGGAAGAGGTCGACGCGTCCGAGGACCGATTCGGCATGCCGACGTTGGCCCGATACGACGCAGGCCGTGATCTCGGCCATCGAGGCCCGGTCGCGGAGGCCGGTCTCGGAGGCGGAGACCCGGAACTTCAGGATGGTGCGCTCGCGCAGGCCGCGGACCACCGACCGCTTCGCCTTGAGCGACCGGCAGCCCGGGAGGTGAAACACCCAGCGGCCTACCCCGATGACGGCCATGATGCCCGCCGAAGGTCAGCCTGCCGGTGCTCCGGAGAGGGTGCGCGCAACCTCCACCACCTCGTAGCACTCGATCACATCGCCAATCTTGATATCGTTGTAGTTCTCGACCGAGATGCCGCACTCGTACCCGTCTCTCACCTGGCGCACATCCTCCTTGAACCGCCGCAGGCTGTCGATCCGACCCTGGTAGATCTGGATCTGGTCGCGCAGGAGGCGGATTGGAAGGTTCCGCCGCATGGTGCCGGTCTGGACGTAGCAGCCTGCGATCGTCCCGGCCTTCGGGACGCGGAAAAGCTCGCGGATCTCGGCCATGCCGACCGTGACCTCACGCTGCTCGGGCGCGAGCAGGCCTTCGAGCGCGAGACGGATCTCCTCTACCGCTTCGTAGATCACGTTGTAGATCCGGATCTCGATTGATTCGCGTTCCGCGGCGGCCGCCGCGCCGGCGTCGGGTCGGACGTGGAAACCGACGATGATCGCCTGTGAAGTCGAGGCGAGAAGGATATCGGACTCGTTGATGCCGCCCACCGCCCGGTGGATGACCTCCACCGAAACCTCGTCGGTCGACAGCCGCTCGATGCTGTCGGAGAGCGCCTGGACCGAGCCGTCCGTATCGCCCTTGATGACGACGTTCAGACGCGCGCCCTCGCCCGCCTTGACCGCGGCGAAGACATCCTCGAGTCGCGTTCCGGTCGCCCGGCGACGGATGTCCTTCTCGCGCTCCAGCTGCTGGCGCCGCGAGACGATCTCGCGCACCCGCGCGGCAGAGAGGACCACGAGGGAGTCGCCCGCCTGCGGCACCCCTTCGATCCCGAGCACCCGCACGGGGATCCCCGGACCGGCGCTCGTGACTTTTCGGCCCCGCTCATCGAGGAGTGCGCGAACCCGACCGCCATGGAGTCCGCAGACGAAATCGGCACCCACCTCCAGCGTACCCCGCTCCACGAGCACGGTCGCCACCGGACCCATGCCGCGGTCCAGCTGCGCCTCGACGACCGTCCCCCGGGCCTCTCGCTCCGGGTTCGCCTTCAGCTCGAGAATCTCGGCCTGGAGAAGGACCTTTTCGAGGAGGTCGTCCAACCCTTCCCCCGTCTTCGCCGAGACATCCGCGCCGAGGATCTCGCCGCCGAAGTCCTCCAGAACCACCTCGCGCGCGAGGAGCTCCGTCTTGACCCGATTCACATCCGCCGCGGGGAGATCGACCTTGTTCACCGCGACGACGATCGGCACCGACGCGTTCCGGGCGTGGCTGATCGCCTCGATCGTCTGCGGCATCACGGAGTCGTCGGCCGCCACGACGAGGATCACGATGTCCGTAACTTCCGCGCCGCGCGCACGCATGGCCGTGAACGCCTCGTGGCCGGGCGTGTCGAGGAAGGTGATCGTTCGGCCCTCCGAGAGAACCACGTGATAGGCGCCGATATGCTGCGTGATCCCGCCGGCCTCTCCCGCGATCACGTTCGTGCTCCGGATACGGTCGAGCAGCGAGGTCTTTCCATGGTCGACGTGGCCCATCACCGTCACGATGGGCGGCCGGGGCACCAACTGGCTCTCGTCCTCGGGCATATCTTCGTCGTCGCTGGCGAGGTCCGCTTCGAACCCCTCCTCGCGGATCGCCGTGAAGCCGGCTTCCTCGCAGATGAGTTCGATCTGGCCGAAGTCGAGCCGCTGATTGATCGTCACCATGAGGCCGAGGTTCTTGAACGCCGACGTGATGATGGCCTGCGGCGGGACCTCGATCAGGTCGGCGAGCTCCGACACGGTGAGGAACTCGTTGACCCGAACCGTCGCCTTCTCCGTGCGCTGTTCGAGTTCGCGCTGCTCGCGCTCCGCCTCGCGCTGCTGCTGCTGCGTCTCGCGACGCCGCTTCCGCGGCGAGGACTGCCCCATCGCGGCCAGCGTCTTGCGGAAATTCTGCTGGACGGCGTTCCGGTCCACGCGACGCCGCTTTTTTCCATCTCCGCCGCGAGACTTCTTGCGACCATCGACCGTGTAACCTTCCGCCGAGATTCGCACCTTGCCGCCGGGGCCCGCCGAGGCCCTGGGGCCCGAGGGCGCCGACGGGGAGGCGGGCGACGGCATGTCCCGACGGACCGGCTTCGGCCGACGCGCGGGACGAGGCGGATCGGACGGCGCCTCCACCTCCCCGTCCGCCGCCGGTTCCACAGGTTCCGTTTCGGTCTCGGCGAATTCCGGCGCCGTCGGCTCCGCTACCTCGACACTCGCTTCCGGCTCCGCCGCCTCGGCCTCCTCGGGGGCGGTCTCGGGAGCCTCGGAGGGCTCCGGAGCGACCTCGACCTCAGGCTCGAATTCGGTCTCCGCCCGCGGGGCCTCGGTGTCGGTTTCAGCTTCGGGCTCGACCTCGGGCTCGACCTCGATCCCGGCCTCGACCGGAGATTCGGCATCGGGCGCCTCGGCGGCTGCGGTCTCGGCCTCTTCCATCGCCTCGGGCGATGGCCCGGGCCCTTCTTCGATTTCGACGTCCGGCGTCGCGGCGGTGAGCGACGCGGGAGCGGCCCTCCGCCGGCGACGGCGTCGCCGCACGGGGGCCGCGGTTCCGGTGACCGCCTCACCCCTCCGTTCGCGTTCGAGCCGTGCGTGCAGACGCGCCACACTCGCCGAATCCACGCTCGACATGTGGCTCCGCACGGGCACCTCCATCTCCCGCAGCAGCTGGATGAGGTGACTCGTGTCGAGTCTCAGTTCCTCCGCGACCTCGAAGACACGCTTCATTGTCCAGGCACCTGCCCTTCCGGATCTCCCCGCGACCCGGAGCTTTCGTCACGCCACGAAGGCGTGCGCTCCCCCTCGAGAATCCGCTGCGCCAGCGCCGAATCCGTGACGCCGACGACGGCTACATTGTTCCGTCCCAGCGCCCGTCCTAGCGCCCTGCGACTCGTCACTGTTACACGCGACGCCCGCCGCGCCTGTGGCGTGAGGCGGGTCAGTGCATGCCGCGATGCGTCGCTCGCGACCACGAGGAGGGCGAGCCTTCCCCTGCGCGCCGCGATGTCCACGGCGCGGGTCCCGAGCGCGACCCGGCCCGCGCGCTTCGCGATCCCGAGCAGGCTCAGCGTCCCCCCCGCCCGTCCCCGGGCTCCGCCGCGCTTCAGGCGGTCCCCTCGCCCGAGGCCGCGGTACTCAACGCATCGGCCGCCTCCCCGGATGCCGGCTCCGGCGGCGCATCCGCGGCCGCCGCGTCCGCGGGCGCCTCGACAGCCGTCTCCGCGGCCCCGGCGCCCTCCGT
Organism: Candidatus Palauibacter australiensis; assembly: GCA_026705295.1. Lineage (NCBI taxonomy): Bacteria > Pseudomonadati > Gemmatimonadota > Gemmatimonadia > Candidatus Palauibacterales > Candidatus Palauibacteraceae > Candidatus Palauibacter > Candidatus Palauibacter australiensis. The sequence continues at coordinate 24,589 of JAPPBA010000117.1, read as the reverse complement.
CTGTGCCTCGTCCACGACGGTCAATTCGTCGATGAGCGCCTCCAGGGTATCCGCCTCGTCCGCCCCGATCCCTGGAACCTGAAGGAAATCGCTCCGATCCATGTCGAGGAGTCCGTAAAAGCTGCCGATCCCGGCCGCCTCGAGCGCCGCGAGGGTTGCCGGGGCGATCCCCTCGAGCTCGGAGAGCGGGAAGTCGGACATCTCGTATTCGTCATCGCCTCCGAACAGGCCAGCCTCTCCGCCGCGCTCCATCCAGTCACGGCTGGAATAGAGGTCGATCTGCCAGCCGATGAGCTGCGACGCCAACCGCACGTTCTGTCCGTTTCGCCCGATCGCCAGCGACAGCTGGTCCTCGTCCACAATCGCCGTAATGACGTGCCGTTCCTGATCCGAGATCACCTTCGCGACCCGGGCCGGAGCCAGGGCTCGGCGGGCGAAGATCTCCGGGTCCGGGTGCCACGGGACGATGTCGATCCGTTCGCCGCTCAACTCCGACACGACAGCCTGGACGCGCGACCCCTTCAGGCCGACGCAGGCCCCGACCGGGTCGACGGACTCATCCCGGGACGCGACGGCCACCTTGGTGCGCCCGCCCGCTTCACGGACGATCTCCTTGATGTCCACGATATCCTGGTAGATCTCCGGCACCTCGAGCGCGAAGAGCGAAGCGACGAACTGGGGGTCCGCCCGCGAAAGGATGAGTCGCGGTCCGCGCGGCGTCTCCTCCAGCAGCTTCAGCACGGCGCGGATCGGCTCGCCCTGGCGGAAGCGTTCCCGGGGATTCTGCTCCCGCCACGGGATGATCGCCTCGGCTTCGCGAGACCGGTTCAGCATGACGACGAGTTTGCCGCGCTCGCTCGCCTGCACCTCGCCTGACACGAGGTCCCCTACCCGGTCGTTGAACTCCATCCGGATGCGGTCGCGTTCTCCCTCGCGGATACGCTGGATGATCCTCTGCTTGGCGGCCATCACCGCGCTGCGGCCGAAGTCCCTGAAGTCGACCGGGATCTCCATGAGGTCGCCGACCTGGAAGTCGGGGTCATCCCAGCGAGCCTGCTCAAGCGTTACTTCCTGCGCCGGATCCTCGACCTCGTCAACGACTTCCTTGAGGACGACGATCGAGATGTCGCCGCCATCGGTGACGTCGATTTCCGCCTCGACCGGACCGCCGAAACGACGGGCGAGAGCCGCATGGATCCCTTCGCGGATGAGATCATGCAGCTCCAGTTCCGTCAGCGACTTGTTCGCCGCCATCATGCGGAACGCTTCAACGATCGGGATCTGATCGCTCATTGCCTCTCTCTATCTCCCATCCACGCCTCCGGCCGCGTCCCAGTCGTAGACCAGGCGGGCGGAGGCCACGAGCTCCAGCGGGATCTCCACACGATCCCCTTCGATCTCCAGCGCGAACGTGCCGGGAAGGCCGTCCACCATCCCGAGCAGCATGCCGTCCACCCTCCGGCCTCGATCGGCCAGCGGACCGTAGCCCCGAACGCAAATCCGCGACCCGGCGAAGCGCTCGTAGTCCGCGGCCTTCACCAGCGGCCGGTCCACTCCCGGCGACGACACTTCGAGCACCCAGTCCTCAGTCGCCCCATCTTCAAGTGCGACACGCAGTTTCCTCGTCACGGCGACGCAGTCGTCGACGGTCACGCCCGATCGGGCCGCCGACGCGCCCGGCCGATCGATCCGGAGCCGGAGCAGCGGCCGGCGGCGGCCTCCGCCGCGCTCCATCTGCACGACCTCGAAGCCAAGGCCTTCGACCGCGCGTTCGATGTCCGCCGGGTCCAGCATGACCGACCCCTTCGGCGAATCCGGTTCGCCCTACTGCAAAAAAAAGTGGGGCCCGTACAGCTTCCCCACTTCGAGTAACGCCATCGTCCGCCGACCCGCGCGGACGTATGTGAACATGCGACTCCGAACATACGGCGGGGTCCGACCCGCTGCAACAGCCCGTTCCGCCTGTCGGTGCCCCCGGTTCAGCCGCTTCGCAGCCCCAGGAAGGCGGCCATCCGTCCCGCCGTGCCGCCGCTCGCGCGGTGCGAATGAAGGTCGCCGGGGCCGCATGACGTGCAGAAACGGGAGCTCGAAAGGGCGTCGGGTGCGATGCCGGCCGTCGCTGCCTGGGCGGCGAGGATGCCCCTCAAGTCGAGTTGTGCGCGCGTGCCGCCGAGGCCGAAGGCGGAAAGCACGGGTGTGTCGACCTCGTAACAGTCCCCGCAGATCGCGGGCCCCAGATGGACTCGGAGGTCCGCGACGGTGCGGGGGGATCCGCCGTCGAGACCGCGGGCGAGCCGGGAGATCGCGCGCGGAAGGATGCCCGCCGCCGCCCCACGCCAACCCGCGTGGATCAGCCCGATGTGCCCGAGTTCACGGGACCAGAGGTAGACCGGAACGCAATCCGCGGCGGTCGCGGCCAGGAGCCAACCGGGCCCGACCGCGAGCTGGCCGTCCACGCGACCCGCCCGGTGGACGGTACACCCCCCCGAGTCCGGGGCGGATCCGGCCCTGATCTCCCGCAGATCCGTGCCGTGGACCTGAGTCGGCACCGATACCCGGCGGAAGCCAAGTTCCCGTGCCAGATCCGCGTAGACCGCAGTCACGTGTGCCGGGGAGGCCTCCGCGACCGCGAGGTCCCCGCGTTCCGCCGTGGTGATCCCGCAGACCACACTCGGATCGAGCGACTCCCACTGCGACAACCGCAGCATGCCGTCCTTCCGGATCTCCGCGACCTCCGTCATGAGCCGTCCGGCTCCACCCGCTCGATGCGGGCTCCCACCGACGCGAGGCGTTCATGGATGCGCTCGTAGCCGCGCTCGATCTGCCCGATGTTGTACACGCGACTCGCGCCTTCCGCCGCAAGCGCCGCGATAAGGAGCGCCATGCCGGCCCGGATGTCGGGGCTCTCGAGGGTCGCTCCGCGTAGCGGCGAAGGTCCCACGACGACGGCCCGGTGCGGATCGCAGAGGACGATGCGGGCGCCCATGGCGATCACCTTGTCGACGAAGAACATCCGCGACTCGAACATCTTCTCGTGAATGAGGACGGTGCCGCGGCACTGGGTCGCGGCCACGAGCGCGATGCTGATCAGATCCGCGGGGAACGCCGGCCAGGGCCCGTCGTCGATCTTCGGAATCTGGCCGCCGAGATCGGGCTGGATCTCGAGCTCTCCCGCGCCGCGCACGAGGAGCTGGTCGTCGCGCCACGCGAATTCGAGGCCGAGGCGTCGGAAGCCCACGCGAAGCGGGTCGAAGTGGGCCGGATCCACTCCGGCGATCCGAAGGGTCGAGCCCGTCGCCGCCGCCAACCCGATCACGCTCCCGACTTCAATGTGATCCGGCCCGATCCGGAACGTCCCTCCTCCCAGCGTCTCCACGCCCTCGATGACGAGCCGCGAGGTTCCGATGCCCTCGATGCGGGCGCCAAGCGTGATGAGAAAGCGGCACAGGTCCTGTACGTGGGGTTCCGTTGCGGCGTTACGAAGTTCCGTCGTGCCCGTCGCCGTGGCCGCCGCGAGCACCGCGTTCTCCGTCCCCGTAACGGACGGCTCATCGAGGAAGACGGAGGCGCCGCGGAGACCGGGAGCGCTCAGGACGTAGCGGTCTCCAACGTCGACCGCCGCTCCGAGCGCCTGCAGCGCAAGCATGTGGGTGTCCAGACGGCGGCGCCCGATGAAATCTCCGCCGGGGTGCGGGAGCTGGCACGACCCTATCCGGGCGAGCATCGGGCCCGCGAGCAGCACCGATCCGCGGATCCGGCCGGCCAGGTCCTCATCCGGGATCGCCCGCGGATTCACCCCGGCGGCGTTGAGTTCGAGAACGCCGGGCGCCGTCCAGCCACCCTCGACTCCGAGCCTGCGGAGGAGGTCGAGCAGCGTCTCCACGTCGGTGATGCGCGGGACGTTCTCGATTCGCACCGGCTCGTGCGTGAGGAGCGTGGCGGCGAGGATGGGGAGGGCGGCGTTCTTGTTGCCGGCCGGCGTGAACACGCCGCTCAGCTCGTGGCCACCCTCGATCCGATAGTACATCGCGCCTCCTCCCGCCCGTTCCCACATCCGGCCTGGCGGTCCGTGGTAGAGCCCCGCTGCATTCGAGCCGCAAGTGCTCGCAGGGGCCTGCAACGGACGGCTTGCCGGCGCCGCGCGCCAAAGTAGCCGGCGGACGGATGGCGGCCTATACTCTCCTCCCTTGGCAGTGCGTGGCGAAATTCCGCGTCAGTGCTTCCGACTGTCCTCCGGGGGAGCCGCAGTGACCACATACGAGATCGCGGTCGTGGCCGGGATGGCGGTTTGGCTCGTCGTCGCGCTGGCGATTCTCATCGTCCTCTTGCACGCAGTCCGCCTGCTGCGCGAGACCCGCGAGCCGCTGAGACGGATCTCGGGCACGGTCAACGACCTCAGCGACCGCCTCAAGCCGGTGCTGCACAACGTCGAACAGGCAAGCGACCAGGCGCGGCGCATTGCGGGCCGACTCCGGGACGACGCCGACGGCGTGGGACAGGCGCTCAAGAGCGCGAGCGAATCCACCGGCCGCATGGTGGACCTGGTCGAGGAGCGGGTGGTCGAGGTCGCGGCGCTGCTCGCTGTCGTTCAGGAGGAGGCCGAGGAGACGTTCCTTACGACGGCCTCCCTGCTGCGCGGACTTCGGCGCGGCAAGGACAACGTCTCGACGGCAAAGCGGGTGGCCCGGGCCCTGGGGGAACGCGGGGGCGAGTGACCGGGGCGGCCGGGCCAGGCGGCGGCTACGGCTGCTAAGCCGGGCGCAACCCCGCGTACGCGACGACGACCTTCTTCCGGCCGACCTCCTCGAACGCGATGTCGGCCTTGGCCTCCCTCCCGAAGCCGTACACCTGCAGCACCTCGCCGGCCCCGAAGCGCGGGTGCACCACGCGTACGCCCGGGGTGAGCGAGAGCGGCACCTGCGAGTCTTCGTAGTCGTACTCGAGCTCGCCCGGAGGTCCCGACCTTTCGTCCCCGCCGGAACCGGTGGCACGGCCCGATGCGCGATCCGGACCCCTCTGCCAGGCGAAGGAGCGGCCGCCCCGCGCCCCTCCTCCCGGCGGGCGGCGGCCGAACCCCCGGGCGTCGCGGGGGCGCCGCCGCCCCCAGCGCGGCTCCGCAAGCCGCGGATGCACGTGTTCCTCCGGGAGTTCATCAATGAAGCTCGACGGGGCCGAGCGACTGGCCATCCCGGCCCGCCAGCGGTGGTCCGCATACGTAAGGCTCAGCCGGTCCATCGCGCGCGTGACCCCCACGTAGAAGAGGCGCCGTTCCTCTTCCAGCCCGCCCGGCGCCTCCACCGCCCTCGAGAGAGGAAAGAGTCCCTCCTCCAGCCCGCCCAGGAAGACCACCGGAAACTCGAGTCCCTTCGCATTGTGCAGCGTGATCATCGTCACCGCTTCACCGTCGAAGTCGGCCTCATCGAGGTCGGAACGCAGCGAAACGGACTGCAGGAACAATTCGAGATCCGTGGCTTCGTCGTCGGGGTCCTCCACGTCGTCGCGCTCGAACACCTCGGCCGCCGCGAACAGTTCGCTCACGTTCTCCAGGCGGTCCGCGCCGTCCTCCTCCTCCGCGAGCGCCGTGGCCAGGCCGAAGGTTGCGACGCACGCCTCGAGCGCTTCCCGGGCACCGCTGCCGGGTAGCGAAGCCCGCAGGTCGGCGAGCCCGTCGGCGAACCGCCTCAGGCCGCGCGCCGCCGCCCTCGGGATGCCGTCTTCGTGCCGCGCCCGCGCCGCAACCGCCGCGAGCGGCTCCACGGCTTCGCCTGCTCCGGCGCCCGCGCGGGCGAGTGCCTCCAGCCTTTCGAGGCTCTTCGCCCCGACCCCGCGCCTCGGCCACCCCACGGCGCGCAGGAACGCGGCGTCGTCCGCCGGGTTCACGAGAAGGCGCAGATAGGCCATGACGTCCTTCACCTCGCGACGTTCGTAGAACGGGACGCCGCCCACGATCCGGTACGGGATGCCGGACCGCCGGAACGCCTCCTCGAAGGCCCGCGACTGGGCGTTCGTGCGGTAAAGCACCGCAAACTCGTTCAAGCCCCGGGCGCCGCGGCCCGCCTCGATCCGCGACGAGACCCACGCCGCTTCCGCCCGCTCGTCATCGCAGCGGACGACCTCGATCGGATCGCCGGCCTCCCGCTCCGTATGCAGCCGCTTCGGCTTCCTCGCGAGGTTCCGCGAGATGACGGCGTTCGCGACCTCGAGAATCGACCCCGTCGAGCGATAGTTGCGCTCCAGCCGCACGACGTGCGCGCCGTGGAAATCGGCCTCGAAGTCGAGGATGTTCCGGATGTCCGCTCCACGCCATCCGTACACCGCCTGATCGTCGTCCCCCACGACGCACAGGTTGCCGTGCTTCGAGGCCAGCGCCTTCACCATCCGGTACTGGGCGTGGTTCGTGTCCTGGTACTCGTCCACGAGCACGTGAGCGAAGCGCGCGGCGTAGCGGTCCTGCACGCCGTCCGCCGTCTCCAGCAGGCGGACCGTCTCGAAGAGGAGGTCGTCGAAATCGTAGGCGTTGCGCCGAGCCAGTTCGCGCTGGTACGCGGGATAGACCTTCGCCACGACCTCGGCCAGAAGGTCGAAGGCCTCGGATTCGTACTCGGCGGGACCCATGAGCGCGTTCTTCGCGCTGGAGATCCGGCCGCGCAACGCGCGGGGCGCCCAGCGCCTGGGATCGTAGCCCTCCGACTCCATCACATCCCTGAGCGTGCGGATGGCGTCATCCTCGTCGTAGATCGTGAAGGCGCGCGTACGGGATGTGTGCGGAGCCTCGATGCGAAGGAGGCGCGCGGCGACCGAGTGGAACGTGCCGATCCACAGGCCCCGCGTGGAACGACCGATGAGTCCCTCGATTCGTTCCCGCATCTCCCCGGCGGCCTTGTTCGTGAAGGTGACGGCGAGGAGGCGCGTGGGCTCCAGCCCCTCGTCGATGAGGCGGGCGGCCCGCGCCGTGAGCACGCGCGTCTTGCCGGAGCCCGCGCCGGCGAGGACCAGCAGCGGCCCTTCGCCGTGTTCGACCGCGTCCCGCTGCTCCGGGTTAAGGCGAAGTCCCCTCACGTCCCCCGTTTCCCGGGCCGGTGACGCGGGAGTTCGATGCGGAAGCTCGCGCCCCGCCCCGTGTCCTCGAGGCGGATCGAGCCATCGTGCATGTCTTCGATGATGCGCCGCGCGAGAGACAGGCCGACGCCCCAGCCGTGCTTCTTCGTCGTGACGCCGATGTTGAAGATCTTGTCCCGGAGCGCGGGGGGGATCCCCGGCCCGGTGTCCAGCACCCGGAACACGGACCGCTTGCCGCTCGGGCCGAGGTGGGAGATCACGATCCGGCCGCCATCGGGGGCCAGCGCGTCGATCGCGTTCCTGATCAGGTTCTCGAACGCCCACTCCAGGAGCGTCGGGTTGCCCAGCACGTCCGGCGACTCGGGCTCCATCTCCACCGCGATTTCGATCTTGCCGGTGCGGGAGAGCGTGGGGAGGCGCGCCTCGAAGTACTGTCGAAGCTGGATGGCGGTGGCGCGCACGGACATGGGCTCGAGCTTGGGCTTGTGGCCGATGAGTTCGAAGCGGCGCGACACCTTCTGCAGGCGCGTCACATCCGCCGCCATCTCGTCGATGAGGTCCGGTTGCCCGACCTCCGATCCCCGGGGGCGCGGCCGGTCTTCGAGCACCTCCAGCCAGCCGACGAGCGAACTCAGCGGGGTCCCCATCTGGTGCGCCGATTCCCTGGCCATGGCAGACCAGATACGCTCCCGCTCGCTCCGGAAGGAGAGGAAGAGGAGCCAGCCGCCACTGCCGAGGATGACGAGGAGCGACGCCGCCTGCAGCCACGGGACCAGGCGAAGACTGCTCGTGAACTCGGGGTCGCCGAAGTGGACCTGGAGGCCGGGCGCCTCGAAGGGCGGCCGCAGGGCGTCGAGTTCCGCCACGAATTCGCGTAGCGCCTGGTCGTCCGGTTCGCCGGTCGGGTCGAGCGGGAAGTCATCGGGCAGGTGCGCGGAACTGCTCGGGTTGCCCAGCGTGTCGGTGATCACGATGGGGATGCGGAGACGCCGGACCTGGGCGCCCACCTGCTGCGAGGCCTGGTTCCAGAGTTCGTTCTGTTCCTCGACCGTGAGGTTGCCCGACGCGGCCGCGATGCTGATCGCCGTCAACTGCCCGAGGACCGCGGCGTCGAGCCGGCGTTCCTCCGCCTGTTGACGCGAGAAGATGGCGGACCAGACGAGGACGCTCGTGGACAGAATCGCAAGCAGAAGCGCGCCGCCGCGCCGGTTCCAGAGCCGGATCACCGGCAGAGCTCGAGCCGCTCGAACCCGAGATAGGGGTGGAGAATCTCCGGGAGCAGGATCCCCTCACCCTCGCGGAAGCCCGTCTCGAGCAACACCACGATGAGCCGGGCGAGAGCCAGCGCCGAGCCGTTGAGCGTGTGCACGTGCAGGGGGCGTCCTCCGCCCTCGGGCCGGAAGCGGATATCGGAGCGCCGCGCCTGGAAGTCCCCGTACGAAGAACAGCTGGACACCTCGAGCCATGCCTCGACGCCCGGAGCCCAGATCTCCAGGTCGTACGTGATCGCGTTCGCGAATCCGAGATCTCCCAGCGGGAGCAGAACCCGGCGGTAGGGGACTTCAAGAAGCTCGAGCACCCGCTCCGCGTGGCGGGTCAGGAGCTCCAGTTGCGCCTCCGATTCTTCGGGCCGGCAGATGCGGACGATCTCCACCTTGTCGAACTGGTGCACCCGCAGGAGCCCTCGCGTGTCGCGGCCCGCGGCGCCGGCCTCCCGCCGGAAGCAGGGCGTGTGCGCGACGTACGCCAGGGGAAGGTCGTCCGCGGACAGGATCTCTCCCCGGTGCATATTCGTGAGGGGCACCTCGGCCGTGGGCACGAGGAAGAGGTCGTCGGGATCCGTCCGGTAGGCGTCGTCCTCGAACTTGGGGATGTGACCGGTCCCCGTCATCGAATCCCGCGAGACGACGAGGGGAGGCAGGATCTCGAGGTATCCGTGCTCGCGGACGTGGAGGTCGAGCATGAACTGAATGAGCGCGCGGCTGAGGCGGGCGCCGCCCCCGACCAGGAGCGGAAAACCGGAGCCCGCGATCTTCGCCCCGCGCTCGATATCCAGCGACGGCGTCCGTCCCCCCGGCAGCGCGCCGGCGGCGGGGTCCGTATGGCCGTGCGTTGCACCGAGCACCCAGTGCGGCGGTACTTCGCCCTTCCGCGGGGCGCCCCACTCCGCGACCGTCGGCCCTTCCCCTTCCTCGCCGGGCGGGACGCGGGGGTCCGGGATATTCGGGATCTGCAGGAGCCAATCACGCATTTCCGCCTCGGTCCGGGCGAGGTCCGCGTCGAGGGCCCGGATCCGCGCGGCCACGCGGCGCATGGCCTCGATCTCCGCCGATGCGTCCTCTCCCCTGCCCTTCGCCGCGCCGATCGCCTTCGACGCCGTGTTCCGCTCGGCCTTGAGGACTTCCACCTCCCGGATCAGGCGGCGGCGGACCTCATCCGCCCGCAGCGTCTCCTCCACGAGTCCCGCGGCGTGCTCGTCGCCGCGTCTCCGCATGGCATCGCGGACGCGTTCGGGATCGTCGCGGAGGGTTCTGAGGTCAAGCATCTCGCTGGGGGGCGGGATCGGCCGGACAGGGCGTCACAGCGAACCGTGCGTGCCCGGTTCGAGGACGATGTCTCCGCAGTTCGGGTTCACCAGGTGGCGGAAGACGATCGTGCCCGCATCGGGGTCGATGGAGAGAACCTGCAGCTTCGCGTAGCGGCTGCAGGCGAGAAAGTTGTTCGGATCGACTCGACTGCGGGCGATGAGCACGTCCCCCGGCTGCACCGCGATGGGTGCGTTCAGGGTATAGCCCTCCTCCGGAGCTTCGAGCACGGCGTCGAAGCGTTCGCCGGTGATCTGGAGCCCCGCGTCCGTGACGCTGTCCGCAACCGCCGAGAAGGGGACGAGTTCCGGCGTCCCGGCCTGGATCCGAAAGAGGAAATCCCAGTTCAGCGTCTGGTCCACGCGGGCCGGAATCGCGAGTACGATGTCGAACGCCGGGGGATCTTCGAGGCGACCCGTCACGTAGTCATACAGCGTAACTTCCGTCGGCGTGAGTGGGACATCGCCGAGGAAGGCATCGAACGGATCGTCGCAAGCCGTCGCCGCGAGCGCGAGGATCAGCGCTCCGAGCCGGACGGACGGGCAGGTTCGGTATCGGGGGAGCATGGCGCGAAAACTGTCGCCCGGTCGGGACTCGGGCAAGAAAAAACGCGCAGACGAAGCAGGATTGGCGGGCCCGGTCGGCAACGTGGCGCGGCACCTGCGGCGCCCGTAGCTTGGCCGCGTCGCGGCCGGCCCGCGGCGGGACGATCCCGGCGCACGCGAAGGGCGGTTCGGAGGACGGGAGGGAGGCTCTGTCGGTGCACCTCGAGGCGTACTGCGCGGTCCTCGCGGGCGGGCTCGGCCGCCGGTTCTGGCCCGCGTCGACCCCGGCCCGTCCAAAGCAGCTCCTGCCCCTCGCCGGCCCCGAACCGCTCATCGACGACACGCTCGCCCGTGCCGTCGCGCTGGTGGGCGCTCCACGCGTCCGCGTCGTCGCGGCCGAACGCCTCGTGAAACTCATGCGCCCGAACTTGGACGCGGCGGGCGTCGCTGCGCTCGTCGAACCGAAGGCGCGGGGAACCGGGCCAGCCCTCGTCTGGGCCGCCGCCGAAATCGAGCGGATACAACCGGGCGCCCTGCTGATCTCCATGCACGCGGACCACCGCATCGAGCCCCCGGAAGCGCTCGCCGAGACGCTCCGGCCCGCCCTCCACGCGGCCCGGGCCGGATACCTGTGCTGCGTCGGCGTGCGGCCGGACCGCCCGGAGACCGGGTTCGGGTACCTGGAGACCGGGCGGGAGACCGCGTCCGGCGCACGGGAGGTGCGGCGCTTCGTGGAGAAGCCGGACCCCGCCACGGCCCGGGAATACCTGAAGTCGGGACGCTTCCTGTGGAACTCCGGCATCTTCGTTTGGCGGGCCGCCGACCTGCTGGAGGTTGCCCGGCGCCGCGCGCGCGAACTGGCGGGCGCGTGGCCGGCGCTCGAGCGCGGCGATACGGAGGGTTTCTTCGCGCGTGCCGAGCCGGTCGCGATCGACGTCTGCGTGATGGAGCGAGCCGAGCGCGTGGCGGTCGTCGAGGCCCGCTTCGCCTGGGACGACCTCGGCGTGTGGAGCGCGCTCCTGCGCTCCCGGGAGGTGGACGATGCGGGGAACGCCTCGGTCGGCTCCAGTCGTCTCATCGACGCAGCGGACAACGTCGTGTGGACCGAGTCCTGCCGAGCCACCGTCATCGGAGTGTCGGGTCTCGTCATCGTGGAGGCGAACGGCGAACTCCTCGTGATGCCGCGCGAGGAGGCCGCGGGACTCGACGCTCGTCTGGGACGGATCGATCCGGATTCCCCTTCGTCCGAAGCGCGGCGTTGACGACGCTGGTCATGTTCGACGATGAGCGGGCGGACGGCTGGGCCCCTTTTGCGCTCACCCGGCCGTGCGGCGAACTCGTCTTCGGCCGCTGGACGTTGCGCGAGCGGCTGGAACGGGTCGCGCGGACGCGCCTGGCCGGTCACGTGACCCGCCCGTGGCTGCGCCGGTACGCGGAGCCCGGAGCGCCGCGCTGCCTGGATGCGGACGGGCTGGCCACGCCCTGTACCGTATGGAACGCCCGCGCGGTTCCGTCTCTCGACGCGGCGTGGACCGACGCGCCCGCCAACCTGTGGGTCGCCGACCGGCTGGCGGGCATCCGCCTGGGCGCCGACGCCGAGCCGCCGCGGGCAGACTGGTTCGCCCAGCCCCACCCCCGGCCCGGGCTGCCCGACCGCAACGTACCCGGCGCCTGGCTCCGACACTCGTGGGACCTCGTGTCCGCCGGAACCGAACGGCTGGCCGCGGACCTGGCGGCCGGGCCGGGCCCGGAGGCGACGGAGCTGCCGGACGGATGCTGGCGCCTCGGCGACGCCCCCATCCGCTTGGGTGAGGGAGCGCGCGTGGAACCCGGCGTGCTCTTCGATGCGCGCGAAGGCCCGATTGAACTCGGTGCCGAAGTCCAGGTCCGCGCCGGCACCCGCCTCGGCGGGCCTCTCCACGCGGGTGCCGGATCGCAACTCCTCGGCGGCCACATCTCACGCTTTTCGGGGGGACCCCGCTCCCTGGTGCGCGGCGAGGTCGACGGCGTCACGACGCTGGGCTATTCGAACAAGGCGCACGACGGGTTTCTCGGGCATGCCTATCTCGGCCGCTGGGTCAACCTCGGCGCGGCCACGGTGACCAGCGATCTCAAACATACCTATGGCTCGATTCGGGTGGGGCCGCCCGGCGCGCGGCGGGACACCGGACTCCTCAAGTTCGGCTGCCTGCTCGGCGATCACGTGAAGACCGGCGTCGGCACCCGGATCGAGACCGGCACGGTCGTCGGCGCCGGCTCCAGCCTGTTCGGCGCCGAGCCGCCACCTCAGTGGGTGGAGCCCTTCTCATGGGGAGGGGGCCGGAGCCCGGAGCCGCACCGTCGCGGCGATTTCCTCTCCACCGCCGTCCGCGTCGTCGAGCGCCGGGGCGTCAAGGGGACCGCGGAGTTCCGCGACTGGCTGGGCGACGTCTGGGACGAGGCCCGCGGCTCGTGAGCCTGACCGTCGCGTCGCTGGGGTCGGGCAGCCGCGGCAACGCGTTTCTCGTCGAGGGCGACCGCGCCCGTGTGCTCGTCGATGCGGGGTTCTCCGGGGTTCAACTCGCCCGCCGGCTCGCGAAACTCGATGTCGAGCCCGAAGCCATCGACCTCGTCGTGCTCACGCACGAGCACCGGGATCACGCCGCGGGCATCGGCATCGGAGCGCGGCGCTGGGGCTGGCGACTCGCGATGAATTCTCCGACGCGACGCGCCTGCGCCCCGCTCCTGCGCGGGCAGGAGCGATGCGCGGACCTGCCGCTCACGGGACTCGAAATCGGCGACCTCGCGATCGCGGCCGCCCCTACCGCGCACGATGCCGCGAAGCCCGTCGCCGTCACGGTCCTGCACCGGCCCACGGGTCTGCGAGTGGGGATCGCGACGGACCTCGGGAGACCGACGACGCCTGTCCGCGTGGCGCTCCGGGAGTGCGCCTTTCTCGTCATGGAAGCGAACCACGACGAACACCGTCTCCGCGCTGCTTCCTATCCCTGGAGGGTCAAGCAGCGGATCGGGGGCAGCCGCGGACACCTCTCCAACCGCCACGCGGCCGAGTTCGCGCGCGAACTCGCGCACCCCGGACTCGGCGGGATCCTGCTCGCCCACCTGAGCCAGGAGTGCAACGACCGGGAACTCGCCCTGGACAGGGTCGCCGAGGGCCTGGCGCCGGCGGGATACGATGGACTACTGGACGTCGCCGTCCAGGAGGAACCCAGCCCCCGCTACGACGTGGCCGCGCTCGCGAGGGCCCGGGCCGGCACCGAACAATTGTCCCTCCCGATCTGACTTCGACCCTGCGGGCGGCCTAGCGGAGAAGCACCCTCAGCACGTCGTTCCCCACGGCCCACACCATGAGTGCGAGGACGAAGACCATGCCCACCGTCGTGAACCGTACGCGCGCCTGGACGCTGAGCGCCCGGCCGCGGATCGCCTCGATGGCCAGGAAGAGCAGGTGTCCTCCGTCGAGGACGGGAATGGGCAACAGATTGAAGATGGCCAGATTGACGCTGATGATCGCCATGAAGCTCAGGAGTTCCCAGAATCCCGCGCGCGCGGCGCGGCCGGAAATTTCCCCGATCAGGATGGGGCCGCCGACCTCGCGCGCCGAACTTCGCCCGGTGACGAGGTCTCCGAGGAACTGGAGGATCGCACCGCCCCAGTAGGTTGTGTCCGACCACCCGCGCCCCAGCGCCGCGATCGGGCCGGCTCGACCTCCGTCGGCGCCGATCGAGATCCCGACGCGCCCGACCGTCCTCGATTCTCCGGTGAGATCCGAGTATTGCTCGACCGCCTCGGGCGTCGCGACGAAGGTGAGTCGCTCCCCGCCCCGCTCCACGACGATCTCGATGGATTCCCCCGCGCGTCGCTCGATCCGCATAGTCGCCTGGGCGGGGTCGTGCACCGCGACACCATCCACGCGCCGGATCAGATCGTCGCTCCGAAGTCCCGCCTCCGCCGCAGGCGATCCGGGCGCAACCTCGACGATCCGCGGCTCGAACACGCCACGCCCCATCGCGAGCGCGGCGAAGGCAACGACCGCGAACAACCAGTTCATGATGACGCCGGCCGAGATGGCGAAAACGCGGGCCCAGAGCGGCTTCCCGTCAAAATCTCCGGGCCCCGGGCCCGCTTTGCGCCGTGCCGTCTCTTCCGGCGCGCCTCCGCCCTCGAGCGTCGATGTCACTTCCTCGTCCGCCATCCCCGCCATCTTGACGTAGCCGCCGAGCGGGATCCATGAGAGGACGTACTCCGTTCCACCGCGCCGGAATCCCACCATCTTCGGTCCCAGACCGATCGAAAACCGCGGCACGTCGATCCCAACGCTCTTCGCAGCGGCGAAATGCCCCAGCTCGTGCACGAAAATGAGCACGCCCAGGACAAGGATGGTTACCAGAATCGTTACGATCACTCAGCGTCTCCCGACTTGGACTCCCCATGTGGGTCGCGGGCGATGGCGCGCGCGCGGGCGTCGACGCGTCGCGCATCCTCCACCGATTCGATGGCGCGCGACGAGAACCGTTCCAGCGTACGAAGCACGACATCGGCGAGTTCCCTGAAGCCGACGTCCCCGGAGAGGAACCGCTCGACCGCAACCTCGTTGGCCGCGTTGAAGGCCACCGGAAACTCGCCTCCCGCCTCTCCCGCCGCGACCCCCGCGCGGAAGAGCGGGAAATCCTCCTCCCGCACCGGTTCAAACTCCAGTGGACCATCCCGTACGGGGTCGAACCCCGTCTCCCGGCGTGCGTCGTCCAGCCGGTCGGGGTAGCCGAGGGCCCAGAGGATCGGAACCTCCATCGAGGGCCGGCCCAGCTGCGCAAGCGAGGAACCGTCCCTGAACTCGACGACGGAGTGGACGATCGACGTGGGGTGGACGACAACCTCGATACGCTCGTAGGGGAGACCGAACAACGCGTGTGCTTCGATGACCTCGAGCGCCTTGTTCGCCAGCGTGGCGGAGTCGATCGTGATCTTGGCGCCCATCGACCATGTGGGGTGACGGAGGGCATCGGCCGGAGTGACGGTGGCGAGTCGCCGCGCCGGCCACTCGCGGAAGGGACCGCCAGAAGCCGTGAGGGTGACCCGCGCGACCTCCGACACGGGGCGCCCGGCCAGGCACTGGTGGACCGCGGAGTGTTCGCTGTCCACGGGAAGGAGTTCACCGCCTCCGCGGCGCTGCGCCCGCATCACGAGGTCTCCTCCCGCTACGAGCGACTCCTTGTTGGCGAGCGCCAGCCGCTTCCCCGCTCCGAGCGCCGTCAGCGTCGCGTCGAGCCCGGCAAACCCTACGATCGCATTGAGCACGATGTCGATCCCGGAGGATCCGGCGGCCTCCGCGAGCGCGTCGGGGCCGAACCGCCATTCTCCGGCCCAGCGCGGCGCGAAGTCGTCCGGCGGCGGAGTCCCGAGCACGACGAAATCGGGGTCCCGGTCGAGCGCGAGCGCGTCCAGCGCCTCCCAGCGTCGGTTCGCCGTGAGGACGGCGGCGCGAAACCGCGTTGGGTGGCGGCGGATCACGTCGAGCGTGCCCCCACCAACGGATCCCGTGGCGCCGAGAACGGCGACGTGCTTCAAGCCCCGACCTCCGGGAAACCCGGTCCGTCTTCGGCGGCCGTCACCCGAAGAGGAAGAGGAAGAGGAACGCGGCCGGGACCGCCCACAGGATGGAATCGAGCCGGTCCAACATCCCCCCGTGCCCGGGCAGCAGACCCGACGAGTCCTTCACCCCGCATTCGCGCTTGAGCGCGGATTCCGCGAGATCACCGACGATCGCCATCCCCGTCACGACCAGCCCGAAAGCCAGCGTCGGCACCACATCCAGTGCCCAGAGTTCCGGCAGGAGGAATCTCGGATAGAGAGCCGCGGTAGCGACGCCCGCCAGCAGCGCGCACACGGCTCCCGCAACCGTCTTGTTGGGGCTCACACGCGGCGCGAGCGGGCGTTTCCCGAGCGCTCGTCCGCCGAGGTACGCCGCCGTGTCGGCGAGCCACGTGATGACGACCGGAAGGAAGAAGAGCAGCGTACCGGCCATCCGCCCGGCACCCGGATCGCCGGTGGCCGCGAGCGGGAGTCCACCTTCGCGCAGGGGGAGGCCCAGCGCGAGCAGTCCGCCGACGTAGAAGACCCCGAAGGTCGTGCAGGCCGCGGCCCGGATCGGCCGCTCCGACAGGCTCACCGTCGCGAGGGCGAGCGCGGGGAGCGCGAGCATCAGACCCGCCGCATAGAAGCCGCCGCCCTCAAGACCGCCCGCGAAGACGGCGACCGGAAACAAGAACGCAGCCACCGCTCCCGGCAGCGCGAGGACCCGCGTTCCCGTCCCGCGCATCATCGATGCGAATTCCCGGTAACCGAGCGCGGCCGCCGCGCCCAGCCCCGTGACGAAGACGACCCCGCCGGCGTAGGTAACGAGCGCGCAGAGGGGGACGCCGACACCTGCGACCGCGAGTCTCTTGCGGAGGTTGGGACTCATGCCGGACCCGGAGGCCTCACGTCTTCACCAGCCCGAATCTCCGCTCGCGGCGCCGGTAGTCGACCAGCGCGCCGAAGAGGTGCTCGCGGGTGAAGTCGGGCCACAGGACATCCGTCACGAAGAGTTCCGCGTACGCGAGTTGCCAGAGAAGGAAGTTGGAGATGCGCTGCTCTCCCGATGTGCGGATCAGGAGGTCCGGGTCCGGCCAGTCCCTCGTCAGGAGTTCGGCCCCGAAGCGTTCGGCGTCGATCTCCTCCGGGGCCAGCTCGCCCTCCAGGCATCGCTGCGCAAGCGTTCGCGCCACCCCCGCGAGTTCCGCCCGCGATCCGTAGCTGATCGCGAGGTGCACTTCCAGGGCCGTCCCACCCTCCGTCGACGCCTCGAGGTCCGCGATCGCCTGCCGGACCTCCTCCGGAAGCCGCACCCGATCACCGAACACGGTGACCCGGATTCCGTGCTTGACGAGAGCTTCGCGCTGGCTCCTCACGTACTCCTGGAGGAGCGTCATCAGCGCCTCCACCTCCATGGAAGGCCGGAACCAGTTCTCATCCGAGAAGGCGTACAGGGTGAGGTGGGCCACGCCGGCCTCCACCGACCCCTCGATGATCTCGCGCACCGCCGTCATGCCCGCGCGGTGCCCTTCCCATCTCGGCAGGCCACGCTGTCTCGCCCAGCGGCCGTTTCCGTCCATGATGACGGCGACGTGCGTCGGCACCTCCCCCCGTCGCACGGCTTCCAGGGCCGCCGTCATGCCGCTCTTGTTCCCGCTCATGCGGCCCAAGCTCGCCCCGCGTGGGCGGGGGTGTCAAAACAGGCCGCGATCAGTCGATCCCCGACCGGCCTTGCGCGATGCGCCGCATGCGGGGTGCGCCGCCCAGGAAGGAGTAGGCCTCGTACCCCGCCCGTTGCATGACCTCGGCCAGGTAGGCCGTTCGCACGCCCTCCGTGCAGCATAGCACGTACGTCGCGTCGCGATCGAGTTCGCCGAAGTCCCGCTCGAGTTGCGGGAGATCGCGGAGGGTCGCCCCCGGCCAGTGCCAGGCCTCGAATGCGTCGCGGGCGCGGGTGTCGAGGATGACCGCTCCGTCGGGCACCTCGGCCACGTACAGGGACGCTCCGACCATGGATTCCGGACGCAGGGCGCGCACATCGTGCATGGCCGCGCCGGCAACCGCCTCGTCGAGTTCCTCGAGGCCCACGGCCGACTCCTGCGCCGCGGCGGCCTCGGGCGACGACGCGGTGACCGGCCGTTGCGGCACGAGGTCGCAGTACTCGCGCACCCGGGCCGACAGGTCGTAGGTGCCGATCTCCCGCGCCCGATCAAGGATCTCCTCCTTGTGGAATCCGAGCAGGGGTCGAAGCACCGGGAGCGAGGAGGCGTTCTCAATCGCGCGGAGATTGCGGAGCGTCTGCGACGAGACCTGCCCGACCGATTCGCCCGTGACGATCGCCTCGGCGCCGATCCGTTCCCCGATCGTCGCGGCCGCCCGATACATCATCCGCTTGAGGACGACCTGCAGGTACGCGGGCTTGGCGCGGGCCCGCATCGCCTCGACGACCGGGCCGAAATCGAGGACGTGCAGCCGGGGCCGCGTCCCGTAGCTCCAGCGATCCGCCAGGATCTTCGTGACCTCGACGACCAACCGCTCGTAGGCGCTCCCGCCGAGGTTGCAGAAGGCGTAGTCGAGGCGAATCCCCCGGCGCAGCGCCATCCAGGCGGCGACCGCCGAGTCGAAACCGCCGGAGATGAGGGCGAGGGCGTGCCCCTGCACTCCGAGCGGCAGGCCGGACGGTCCCCGGATCCTGTCCTCGTGAAAGAAGACCCGTTCGTCACGGACCTCGACGAACACGGTGATGTCCGGATTCCCGAGGTTCACGGTGGCGCCGGGGTTGAGGGCCGCCCCGAGACGCTGCTGGATGTCGGAGGAGGAAAAGCGGTGCGAACCGGAGCGGCGGGCCCGCACCGCGTAGCTCCGGCCCCGCACGGATTCGGCAAAGAGGGTCGTGCCCGTGGCGATGATCGTGTCCAGGTCCGCCTCGCACTCGCCGGCCAGCACGGAGCAACTGGACACGCCGAAGGTGCGCAGGAGAGGATCGAGAAAGGCCGCGTCCGGGCTCTCGACATGGAAGCGGCTCCAGCCGGACTCGAGCGCGGCGTCGATCCCTTCGGCTTCGAACGCATCGCGCAGATTGGTCGCGAGCCGGTTCTGGAAGCGCGACCGCGTCCGGCGCGCCTTGGTCGAGAGCTCGCCGGAGAACCGCACGAGGGCCCGCACGGGCCCGGCTCCGAGTTCCTGTTGCGCCGCCATAACGAGTGGCAGGGGGGGGATTTGAACCCCCGACCCAGGGCTTATGAGTCCCTTGCTCTACCAGGCTGAGCTACCCTGCCGTCCTGTGGGTCCGCTATCCTACACGTCGTGGCGCGCGGGGCAAGCCGCGGGCGCCGGGGAAGCCGCTCCCGCCGCTGGCGCAGGATTCCGCCACGAACCGCCAGGGCGTTCGCGGCTCACGGAGGTGTGTTCACTCGCGGAGGCGGCGAAGGAGGATCACTTCCGTCTCCCAGCTCGACGAACCGCACCAGGATCTCGTCGGGACGGACGAATCCGTACCGTTCCCGCGCCACGCGCTCGATCGCCCAGGAGTTCGACACGAGACTGTCGGCCCAGGCCCGGATCGACGCGAGCTCATCTTCGCGGGCCGTACCCTCCGCTCTCCGCGATTCGATCTCCCGCTCGAGTCGATCCAGTCCGGCCCTCGTGTATTCTCCACCCACCATCCAGTAATAGCCCGCGCCGATCAGGGCGATGAAGGTGATGGCCCGCGTGAGCCGACGGTTGGCCGCCTCCGCCATCATCGACCTCCGTACACGGCGGACCCCGGATAGGTCGCCCTCGGGCCGAGCCGTTCTTCAATCCGCAGCAGCTGGTTGTACTTCGCGACGCGCTCCGAACGGCACGCGCTTCCCGTTTTGATCTGTCCGGCGTTCGTCGCCACGGCGAGGTCCGCGATGAACGTGTCGGCCGTTTCCCCCGAGCGGTGCGAGATCACGACGCCGAAGTTCGCTCCCGCGGCCAGGCGGATCGCATCCAGCGTCTCGCTCACGGTCCCGATCTGATTGAGCTTGATGAGGATCGCGTTCCCGACCCCGGTCTCGATCCCGCGGGCCAGACGATCCACGTTGGTCACGAAGAGATCGTCCCCCACGAGCTGAACGCGGTCCCCGACCCGGGACGTGAGCGTCGCCCATCCCTCCCAGTCGTTTTCGTGGAGACCGTCTTCGATCGAGACGATGGGATACGCTGCCAGCCAGTCCTCGTAGAGCGACACGAGAGCCCGTGCGTCGAGTTCTCCTGCTTCGCCGGCGCTCTCAAGCCGGTACGTTCCGGCCTTCGCGTCGTAGAACTCCGACGCGGCACAATCGAGAGAGAGTGCGACCTCCGCGCCGGGCTCGTAGCCCGCGTCGACGATCGCCGCCATGATGAGGTCCAGGGCCTCGCGGTTCGAAGTCAGATCCGGCGCCACCCCGCCCTCGTCCCCGACGGCGGTCGAATATCCCGCATCCGACAGTCGGCGCCTCAGCGCGTGGAACACCTCCACGCCGACCCGAAGACCTTCGGAGAAGCGCTGAACGCCGACGGGAAGAATCATGAACTCCTGTATGTCGACGGCGTTGTTCGCGTGCGCGCCCCCGTTGAGGATATTCAGCATCGGGACCGGAAGGACGTGCGGATCCCCGCCGAGGTGCCGGAACAGGGGCGCCCCCGCCGAAGCCGCGGCCGCGCGCGCCGCCGCCATGGACACGGCGAGGATTGCGTTCGCGCCGAGACGGCCCTTGTTCGGGGTACCGTCCAGCGTGATGAGCGCGGTGTCGAGCCCGCGCTGGTCCGAGG
The DNA here is from genome assembly GCA_026705295.1 of Candidatus Palauibacter australiensis. Classification (NCBI taxonomy): domain Bacteria; kingdom Pseudomonadati; phylum Gemmatimonadota; class Gemmatimonadia; order Candidatus Palauibacterales; family Candidatus Palauibacteraceae; genus Candidatus Palauibacter; species Candidatus Palauibacter australiensis. The sequence continues at coordinate 4,047 of JAPPBA010000117.1, read as the reverse complement.
CGTCCCACCCTCGCACGGCGGCGGCGATCTCACCATTGACGTGCGCGACCGCGCGTCGCACGCCCTTGCCGCCGTAGCGCGCGGGGTCGCGGTCGCGCAGCTCGACCGACTCGTGCTCGCCGGTCGATGCGCCGCTCGGTACGGCGGCGCGGCCGATCGCGCCGTTCTCGAGGTGCACGTCGGCCTCGACCGTCGGGTTGCCGCGCGAATCGACGATCTCGCGGCCGGCGACCCGGACGATGGCCGTCACAGAACGCTTCGGCTGCGGTGCTGTATGGGGCGGTTCATGCAGGCGTGTCCCCTCCCCCCGGCGATCCCGACGATCGCATCTTCCTCCACCCGTGCCGGAAGATAGGGCCCTGCGGCCCCGGAACAAAGTCGCGCGGGGACCATCCTGGTGTCGTATTCGGCAAGACCACGGCTACCCTGACGCGCCGCCGCCCGAGCCGCCGTCCGGGAGCATCCCTTCGATGGCGGCACGGGTCTCGCGCATCAACGTCCCCCGGTCCGCCGGCTCCGCTCCCTCCAGCCGGATCGCCGGCCCCAGCCGCACCGTGACCATGCCGGGGCTCACCCGCTTCGCACCGGGCGGATAGACGCGCTGGCCTCCATCGACCGCCGCGGGAACCAGGGGCGCCCGCGTCTCCAGCGCGAGGGCGAAGGCACCTCGCCGGAAACGCCCCAGTCGGCCGTCCCGCGACCGCGTCCCTTCGGGAAACAGCACGAGCGTCAGTTGCTCGGCATGCATCCGGTCGCTCGCCCGCCGAAGCGTTTCTCTGGCGCTCCGGGGCCGGTCGCGGTCGATGAGCACATGCCCCGCCGAGCGCATCCCCACCGAGAGCATCGGAATGTTCCCCAACTCCCGCTTCGCGATGAAGCGTATGGACGCGGGAAGCCCGGCGATGAGCGCCCAGATGTCGAAGTACGACTGGTGATTCGCGGCGATGATCTGGACCCCCGACGGGTGGAGGTGCTCGAGGCCGTGGACCGTGACGCGCACTCCCGCAGCCCACAGCACGGAGCGAGCCCACCCCCGGTTGGCGCGGTCCATCCATGCCCGGCCGCCTCGGACGAGAGCAACCGTCGCCGCCAAGGCCCCGAAGAAGATCGTTGAAAGCACGAGGGCGACGTAGAAGACCGCCGTCCTGATCAACGCCCGACCTCGAAATGGTCGAATCCCTCGGGAAGCTCCGGATTCAAACGCCCGCTCACGGTCAGCCCCTCGCCTTCGCGCACGCTCCCGATGCGCGTGAGCGGGAGATCGAACGCGACGGCGAATGCCCGCTCCGTCCCCTGCATGGCTCCGGCGGGCACGGCAAGGAGCAGTTCGTAGTCCTCACCGCCGGCGAGGAGGAGGCGTTCCCCGGCCGGCGCATGACGAAAGCCCTCGAGCGCGGGGGCGGCCGGGAGGCGATCCGCCTCGACTTCCAGAGCGACCCGGGAAGCCGCCGCGAGATGGCGCGCATCCCGCATCACACCGTCGGAAAGGTCGATCGCGGCGTGGATCCGCACTCGTTCCCGGAGCCACAGCATCTCCTCGATCCGGGGGCGTGGTCGGTCGAAGGCACGGCGGGCCCCCGGGTCCGGCTCCAGTCCCCGCTCCAGGTCGCGCAGCGCGGTCGCGGCCGCGCCGAGTTCTCCGGTCACCCACAGCTCATCGCCCGGGCGCGCCCCGCTCCGCGTCGTCGGAGCCGCCGCATGACCGAGGACGGTGACGTCGAGGAACGCCGGCCCCGGCGACGCGACCAGATCGCCGCCGAGGACCTCCGCGCCAACCCGGCCGGCGATCCCTCCCACGCCCCGCCCGAGGGCCGCGGCGATCTCGACGTCCAACTCGGGGGGCAGCGCCGCCGCCACGACGAGGCCGACGGGAGTCGCGGCCATGGCCGCGAGGTCGCTCAGCGCCGACGCAGCCGCGCGGTACCCGATCGTCTCCCACGTCATCCATTCGCGGCGAAAGTGGACGCCCTCCACGCTCGCGTCGCAGCTCACCACGACCTGCGCGCCATCCGGAGGACGGAAGGCCGCGGCATCGTCTCCGACCGGCAGCGTGACGGTGACCGCCGGGTCGGTGCGGCTGCCGTCCGCACCGGCTCCGTCCAGGAGCGCCCGAATGCGCGCCGTTTCGGGCCCCTCCGCGAGCGCCGGACCGGTGATGTTCATCCGACCCGGTCCCCGGTGGCGGCGGGCGGCACGGCGGGAAGGGCGAGGTTGACCCCCGGCCAGACGCCGGATCGCACCGTGCCCAACGCCCGGCGCGCGGCCGGCAGTGCGTCCGGCACGTCCGCCGCGGATCCGCCGATCTCGTCCACGTCGTGCAGAATCGCGAGAGCCGTGAGCGTCAGAGCGGCGGACGCCGCGTCGGCGGGGCCGAGGCCGGACGCCAGACAGGCACCGCACACGCCGGTCAGCACGTCGCCCATGCCGCCGCTCGCGAACGCCGGACTCACGAGCGTGGTCGCGCGCAGTTCGCCCCCCGGCCGCGCGACCCAGGTCGGCGCGCCCTTGAGCAGCACGGTCGCCCCCGTCGCACCGGCCAGCCGCCGGGCCGCGGTCGGGGCATCTCCGCGGACTTCACCCACGGACGTGCCGAGCAACCGCGCCATCTCGCCGGGATGCGGAGTCAGGAGGACGGAACGGCGCGGTGCGAGCGGACCAAGCGGGACCCCGGCCTCCGCCGCCTCCGCCGAAAGCACGTTCAGCGCGTCCGCATCGAGGACGAGCGGGACGGACCCATCCTCCAGCACGCGCCGCATCAACTCGGCTCGCTTCGGCCCCGTTCCCAGACCCGGTCCGACGGCGACCGCGCCGGCCCAGTTCAGCGTCGACCGGACCGCCTCGGACGAGGACCAGTCGACGAATACGGCCTCGGGGACGCCGGTCTGCACGATCTTCCGGTTCTCCGCGGCGCTCACGACGCGCACGATGCCGGCCCCCGCCCGGATCGCGGCGCGGGCGGCAAGCACCACGGCGCCGGCCATGCCACGCTCTCCGCCAAGGATCGCGAGGTAGCCCGCGTCGCCCTTGTGGCCGTCGGCGGCCCGCTCTCCGAGGAGGCCGGCCACCCATGCCGCCGTCACGGCCCGGGCGGACGGAGGCGGCTCCGGCGGCGGAAAGCCGATCTCGACCGAAATCAGATCGCCGATGCGCTCGCGCGCCGGGAAACTCAGCAGGCCGGTCTTCGGCCACCCGAAGGTGACGGTCAGGTCGGCCCGAATTGCGGCCCCCGGCACGCGACCCGTCGTAAAGTCCACGCCGCTGGGACCATCGGCCGCGACCACGGCGGCCCGGGCTGCGTTCACGCGTTCGATGATCTTCGCCTGGGGCGGGCGGGGCGCCGTCGTCAGGCCCGTCCCCAGAATGCCGTCGATGACGACATCGGCCGCGGCGAGTTCCCGGTCCAGCGCTTCCGGCGGGTCGAGAGTCAGGCTCCAGCCCGCGAGGACATCCGGATCCGGGGTTCGGCTTCCGCATCGGAGGAACCCGACGGATCGTCCCCAGGCGGAGAGGGTCCGTCCCGCCACGAGGGCGTCGGCGCCGTTGTGACCGCTTCCCGCGAGCACCGCTACGCGGCCGGCCGGGAACCGTTCGTGCACATGGCGCGCCAACGCTCGACCCGCGTTCTCGATCAGCGCGCGTTCCGGTATCGCTCCCGATTCGATGGCGGCGCGGTCGATCCCCGCCATCTCGGCCGCGGTGGGCAGCCACACTTCGCGGGCGGCACAGCGCCACCAGTCCGATGGCGGGAAGGCGGGAACCCGCATGGAGGGGCTCCGCGTGGCGGCGGAGTCTCCGCCGGGGAGGTTACTTGTAGGACTGCTGGACGTTACGTCCGAAGCTGATCTCACCGTTGTCGATGCGGATGTTAAACCCGCACTTGGGGTCCGAGCAGACCCATGCCTTGTACCGGATCGGTGCCCCGTCGCGTCCGTAGTCCGAAAGCGGGAGCAGGACCCCCTTCGTGCAACTCAAGCACTCCGTGAACGACTCCGAATCGGCCACGCGTTCACCCCTCCCCTTCCAGTTCCTCCCCTACGCGCTCCAGGG
>JAPPBA010000116.1 GCA_026705295.1 Candidatus Palauibacter australiensis | reverse complement strand
CCAGCCACTGCGCCGCGCCCAGCCCCAGGCCGGCGAACGCCCCGACGAACGTCAAGCCGCCGACTCGGCCGAGCATGTCGAGCGCCGCCAGGCGCATAGGCTCGCCGGTCAGCGCCTGGCCGAGCGTCTCGACCAGCACAATGCCGACCGTCATGCCGACACCGAGGCCGAGACCCGAGGTCCCGACCCATGACGCGCCGAACCGGGGACTCCTTCCCAGGGCCAGCCACTGGGCGCCGCCGAACATCGAACCGGCCAACGCCAGGGTGAGGGGCGTCACCAACATCATGCCCACGACCGCCTCGACCGGTGCTGCCAAGCCCAGGCCGACGGCCAGCCCACCCGTCAAGCCGAGCCCGCAGAGAACGGTCCAGCGCAGGGCGAAGCCGCTTGCGGCAGCCCTGATGTTTTCGATCATCGCGCGCCTCCCATTCGGCCACCGTGGGTTGGGTCGACGTTCCGGCACGCCGCCGGGCTCGTCAAGGCCTCTGCCCCTTCCGACCCGCCCGGGCCGCCGCCGGCCTCGAGGCCGCCAACGCCGTCCATTCGGCGCGCCGCCAGCATCGTTCGGGCTGATGACTCCGGCGACTACGGATGACGCATCTTCTCGTAGGCGCTCAGGGCCCGGTGGCGGGCTGCGGCGTGGTCGACGATGGGGTGCGGGTAGTCGCGGCCGAGTTCGACGCCGGCTTCGCCGAGCACGTTCGGTGGAGCTTCCCACGGCTGGTGGAGCCAGCGGTCGGGGAGGCGCGCGATCTCGGGCACCCAGCGGCGCACGTAGGCGCCGGCCGGATCGAACTTCTCGGCCTGTCTGACGGGGTTGAAGATGCGGAAGAAGGGCTGCGCGTCGGCGCCCGAACCCGCGACCCACTGCCAGTTGGCGACGTTGTTGGCGAGGTCGCCGTCGACGAGCGTGTCCCAGAACCACGCCTCGCCGTCCCGCCAGTGGATCAGCAGGTCCTTCGTCAGGAAAGACGCGGCGATCATCCGCACGCGGTTATGCATCCAGCCGGTGTGCCAGAGTTCGCGCATCCCCGCGTCCACGATCGGGTAGCCGGTGCGGCCCTCCTGCCAGGCGGCGAGCGCCCGCGGGTCGTCGCGCCACGGGAAGCGGTCGAAGGCGGGCCGCCAGTTGCCCGTCTCCATGTGGGGAGAGTCGGACAGCAAGTGGTGGCTGAAATCGCGCCACGCGAGCTCGCGAAGGAGCGCTTCGGGGCCGCTCTCGCCGGGCGCTTCCCACTCGATCAGGTGAGCCGCGGCGCGCCACACCTGATGCGGCCCGATCTCGCCCCAATGCAGGTGCGGCGAGAGTCGTGAGCCGCCCTCCAGGTCCGGCCGGTCGCGGTCGACCAAGTATCGTTCGACGCCGTCCTCCATGAAGTCGGCCAGCCGCCGCCGGGCCGCGGCCTCCCCCACTGCCCAAGTCTCTCGGAGTCCCCCGGCCCAGTCGGGCGCCGTGGGCTGCAGCCCCCAGACGTCCGGGCGGTCGCTCGCGACCGCGGGGCCGGGGGTCAGCCGCTTCGGCGCCGGATACGGCGGCGGCGCGCGGTAGCACTCTCGGAGCCGCTTCCAGAATGAGGTGAAGACCTTGTAGGGCGTCCCCTGACCGGTCAGGACCTCGCCCGGCTCGCTGAGGAGCGAGCCCGCGTAACTCTCCGTCTCCACGCCGGCGGCGCGAAGCGTCGACGTGATCTCCGTGTCGCGCGCCACGGACGCCGACTCGTAGCACCGGTTCCACACCACGCGGGCGGCACCGGTCTCCCGTACGAGCTCCGGGAGGACGTCGGTCGCCGGGCCCCGCCGCAGGCAGAGGGAAAGCCCGAGCCCCGCCAGGTCTCCGGACAGCGCATGCAGGCTCTGGTGCAGCCACCATCGGGACGCCCCGCCCAGGGCCCGAACTCCAGAGCTCTCCTCGTCCAGGACGAACAGAGGGACGACGGGCCGTTCCAAGCCAGCAGCCGCAGCGAGGGCGGGGTTGTCGTGGATGCGCAGATCCCGCCGGAACCAGACGACGACCGGAGCGGTCGGCGACGCACGACCCCGCGGCACAGGCGGCGGCGGGCGGTTTACGCGAGGCGCTCCCGTTCGAGGAACGCGATCATCGTCGAGACGCACTCCTCGGGATGCTCCAGTTGGAGGAAGTGCGTCGTGTGGGGGATGAAGTCGTAGTCCCACCCGATCAGTCCCTCGAGGTCGACGCTGGGCAGCGAGGAGAACTCGACGCTCGGGTCGCCGCCGATCACCTTCACGGGACAGGCGAAGTTCGTCGTGTCCGGCTCGAAGGCGTACGCGAAGCCGTAGTCGAACACCTGCGCCTCGAACTCGCGCGGGCAGCGGAGTTCGTACCCGTCGCCGTCCGACGCGGGCTCGAGCAGGACCTCGGCCGCGAGGTGCTCCACCCCCGGGCGCGTGAACTCGAACACCCACGAACGCCGGAACTCCTCGGCGAACTCCTCCCTCGTGGCGAACATGGGCTGGCGATGCCGCGCCAGCATGCCCAGCCGCCGCCAGAGCGTGTCGATGCCGTAGTGGTCGCCGTCGGCCAGGTACATGGGCGGATCGAAGAGAACGAGCCCCGCGTACCCGCGCCCCGGCGGATCGTGGTTGAGGGCGACCATCGCCGACAGCGAATGGAACACGCCGACCGCCGGCTTGGCGCCGAAGTGCTCTTCGATGCCGGCCCGGATGCGATCATCGTCGGCCGTGAAGGTCGCGACGTTGTGGTGGGCGAGGTCGGCCGTCGGGTTCCGGCCGTGGCTGCGGAGGTCGTAGACGATCAACTCGAAGCGGGACTGGAGGCGCGACCAGAAGGGGTAGTAGAGGTCGATCGCGAGTCCGTTGTCGTGGCTCAGGATGAGCCGCGGACCTTTCACGTCCCCGTGTCGCCGAAGGATGATGCGGGCACCGCCGGCCGCTTCGATTTCGACGGTGTCGAGCGGCTCCGGAACCCGCCAATCCGCTGTCGTCATGGACCCCTCCTTTCCGCCGGATGATACGCGCCGGTTACACCGATGGCGAGACAACACTTTCGCGCGCGCCGAGCAAACGATCCGTGCCGCGGAAGCGGGCCGGACCGAGCCGGATCTACGTCTCGCGGCCGACCACGACGACCCCTTGGCGCGCGGTCAGATCCCGGTAGAGGTCGCTGAGCCGCTTCGTGAGCGGCCCCGGCGACCCGTCTCCGATCACCCGCCCGTCGATTTCGGTTACGCTCGCCAGTTCGCCCATCGTGCCGGTGCAGAACGCCTCGTCGGCGCGGTAGGCCTCGGCGAGGGAGAGATCCTTCACCCGGCTCGGAATGTCGTGTTCCGCGCAGAGTTCGAGCACCGTGGCGCGGGTGATCCCCTCGGGGCAGGCGACGGTCCGGCTCGTCATCGCGACGCCGTCGCGCACGAAAAAGAGATGGGTGGCATTCGTCTCGGCGATGAAGCCGTTTCCGTCGAGCATCAGCGCGTCATCGGCCCCGGCCGCGTTCGCCTCGATCTTGGCCAGGATCGATTGCAGGAGGTTCGCGTGATGGATCTTCGGAGCCAGCGTGTCGGGCCCGAAGCGGCGCAGCGAACTCGTGATCAGCTCGAGGCCCGACCGCTCGTACACCGGCGCCTTGTGCTCGGCGAGCACGATGAGCGTGGGCCCCGACCGGTTGAGGCGCGGGTCCATGCCGCTGGTGACCTTCACGCCCCGCGTCAGCGTGAGCCGAATGTGTACGCCGTCCCGCATGCCGTTGGCGGCGAGCGTCCGGCGGATCTCCTCGATGATCTCCTCATCCGCAGGGATCTCCGCGAAGGCAAGCGCCAAGGCCGAAGACCGGAGCCGGGCGAGGTGCTCCCGCAGCTTGAAGATGCGCCCGTCGTACAGGCGCAGCCCCTCCCAGACGGCATCGCCCCCCTGTACTACCGAGTCGAACGGGCTCACGCCGGCCTCGTCGCGGTGAACGAGTGCGCCGTTCACGTTGACGACGAGGTCGCGGTTTCGCTCGTCAAACCGTTGCAGCATCGCGTGTTCCTGTGCCCGGAGGCCAGCGTGTCTTGCGAGATCGGCGGCGGAAAGTGCCCGGATGTGACCGGCGAGCCGGTAGCGCTTCGAGCCGGCGTCATCATCGAAATCTGATCGGCGAGCGTTCAGATTTCAATGAAAACAGGTCGCTATCGTTGGCGTGGCCACTGCGCTGCACGCTCCCAGAGGTTGACTCGTTGACGACACACGCCGCATCTCCGTAAGCCATGGACGCCGACTCAACAACGGATCGAAGCAAGTACACGATCTTCTTCGTGGGCCGCGACGCCGCGGACATGCGGCCCAGCGAGTGGCCGGGATGCGACCTGTGTCCCGAACGGATCCGGGTCGTCCGTGACGGCGTCGCGATCGGAGAGGTCCCTGTGACGTCCGGGGACGGACGCTTCGACGCCGCCGGCCTCGGCCGGTTCCAGGTCCGGTATGCCTGGATCGATGACGATCAAGTCACGTCGTACGCGCCCGGCGATTTTGATCGTGGATGGCGGGAGCGCGGCGGTCTCCCGGAGACGGTGGCGCTCTACCGGCGCGACGACGAGAGTCGCTACATGTTCCTGCACGAGGAGCAGATCGGCTGGCCACTCCCCTTCCGCCGCCGGGGCTGGCCCGACCGAGCGCACGTCAGCCTCGCGACCATGGTCGAGTACATGGACGGAGAGATCGACACGCTTCCGTTGGGACCTCCTCCCCGGCGTCCGGGGGTTCCGGACGTGGCTCGAGTCGTGGAGCCCGGCCTTCGGGCGGCACCGCTGCAAGCACGGCCCGGTTTTCGCCACCGATTGTGGTGATCCGGGCCGTTTTTCGCCTGAGAGCAGGCTGGGAGGAAGCCGCGAATTGGCCCGACCGCGCCGGGTTGATGGTGCGTTGATGGGGGACCGTAGGTTCGGGACGGGTCGAGTATCGGGGCGGGAGCCCGCTCGCTCGCGAACCTTCACGGGAGTCACTGCGACACCATGGGAACGGATCTCATCGCCGACCTCATCCTGTCGGCCACGTTGATCGGCGTTTGCGTCATCTTCTGCGGGCTGTCGCGCAACCTGCGCAAGGAACTTCGCGCTGAAATCCGCGGGGCGGACGAGCGCCTGGGCAACCGCATCGACGCCGTCCGCGCCGAACTCGTGGAGACGCGGGTGGCCGCGGCGGACCGGGTCGCCCGCGTCGAAGGGCACCTGTTCGGAGTCCACCCGCCCGATCCCGAGATCGATTCGAGCTGACGGGTTGCCCGCCGCCCGTCCTCGGGCCGACCTTCCCAACCTGCGAATCCCACAGGCGAAACCGCCCGATAGCCACCAGCCACCGGCACAAGGTGCGATCATGATCGATTTCGAGAGACTCCACGCGAACCCGTACGCTCGTCGCGGCGCCATCTCCCGCTTCCCCGCCCTTCTCCTCGCGGGGATGGCGAGTCTCGGCGCGCTCGGCGTCCTCGGCACTCCGGGGGCGCTCGCCGCCCAGGAGGGCGAGGATGACGAGGACGGCGCGCCCGAACTGAACGCCGGGTTCATCTCCGGCATCCGGTGGCGGAGCATCGGCCCCGCGCTGGCCTCCGGACGGATCGCGGACATCGCGGTGGATCCCACGGACCGGAGCGTGTGGTACGTGGCGGCCTCCTCCGGCAACGTCTGGAAGACGACGAACGCCGGGACGACGTGGACGCCGATCTTCGACGACTACGGGTCCTACTCGATCGGGGCCATCGCGCTCGACCCCAACGACCATCTCACGCTCTGGGTGGGGACGGGGGAGAACAACGGGCAGCGCTCGGTGGGGTACGGGGACGGCGTCTACAAGTCGATCGACGGGGGGCGCTCGTTCCGGAACATGGGACTCGAGACCTCCGAGCACATCGGGAAGATCCAGATCCATCCGGACGATTCCGACGTCGTCTTCGTGGCGGCGCAGGGGCCGCTGTGGAACGCGGGCGGCGAGCGCGGGCTGTACCGGACGACGGACGGGGGCGAGACGTGGGAACGGGTGCTCGAGATCGACGAGCACACGGGCGTGAACGAGGTCTACTTCGACCCGCGGAACCCGGACGTGATGTACGCGACGTCGTGGCAGCGGCGGCGGCACCAGTGGACGATGATCGACGGCGGGCCGGGCTCGGGGATCCACAAATCGACGGACGGCGGGAACTCGTGGCGCGAGATCAACCGCGGGCTCCCGTCGGGGGACAAGGGGCGCATCGGGTTCGCGATCTCGCCGCAGAACCCGGACGTCCTCTACGCGATCGTGGAGGCGAGCGGCGACGCCGGGGGCACCTTCCGCTCGGAGAACATGGGAGAGAACTGGTCGCGGACGTCGCGCTACCAGTCGGGCGCGGCCATGTACTACCACGAACTGTACGCGGACCCGCACCGCTTCGACCGCATCTACTCGCTCGACACCTTCGTCGAGATGTCGGAGGACGGCGGGGAGACGTGGGAGCGGCTCCCGACGCAGGGCGTCCACGTGGACCATCACGCGATCGTGTTCGACCCTGACGACCCGGAGCACATCATCCTCGGCAACGACGGGGGTCTGTACGAGACGCGGGACTTCGGGGAGAGCTGGCACTTCTTCTCCAACCTGCCGCTCACCCAGTTCTACAAGGTCGCGACCTCGAACGACGAGCCGTTCTACTACGTGTACGGGGGGACGCAGGACAACAACACGCTCGGCGGTCCCGCGCAGACGGCCGACAACGCGGGGATCCGGAACTCGGACTGGTACGTGACGCTGGGGGGCGACGGCTTCGACCCCGTCATCGACCCCGAGAACCCGGACATCATCTACTCCCAGCTCCAGAACGGCGTGCTGTCGCGCTTTGACCGCGTGTCGAAGGAACGGCTCGACATCCAGCCGCAGGAAGACGCGGACGGGCCGCCGCTGCGCTGGTACTGGGACGCGGCGCTCCACATGTCGCCGCACGACAACCACCGTCTCTACTACGGGGCCCAGATCCTCTTCCAGTCGGACGACCAGGCCTCGACCTGGCGGCCGATCTCGGGCGACCTCACGCGCAACCTCGACCGCAACCAGCTCGAGGTGATGGGGCGGGTGTGGAGCGTGGACGCCGTGGGCAAGAACCGCTCGACGTCGGTGTTCGGGCACATCGTGGCGGTCTCCGAGTCTCCCTTCGTGGAGGGGCTCATCTACGCGGGCACGGACGACGGGCTCGTGCAGGTGACGGAGGACGGGGGCGAGAACTGGCGCGCGGTGGAGAGCTTTCCGGGGGTGCCGGACACGAGCTTCGTGCACGACGTGGAGGCGTCGCTGCACGATCCGAACACCGTGTTCGCCGTCATCAACAACTTCAAGCGGGGCGACTTCCGGCCCTACGTGCTCAAGTCGACGGACCGCGGGGTGACGTGGACCTCGATCTCGGGGGACCTCCCGGAGAACGGCCCCGCCTTCTCCATCGTGCAGGACCACGTGGAGCCGAACCTGCTGTTCCTGGGGACGGAGTTCTCGGCCTTCACGTCGGTGAACGGCGGCGAGTCGTGGATGGAACTGGGGACGGGCCTGCCGACGATCCCGGTGCGCGAACTGGAGATCCAGAAGCGGGAGGATGACCTCGTCGCGGCGACCTTCGGGCGCTCGTTCTACGTGGTCGACGACTACACGCCGCTCCGGGAACTGGCGGCGCGGTCGGACGAGATCCTCGCCTCGGACGGGCACATCTTCGAGGTGAAGGACGGGGAGATGTACCTGCGCTGGAGTCCGGGCGGGACGAGCGGGTCGAGCTTCTACACGGCGGACAACCCGGCTTTCGGGGTCACGTTCACCTACTACGTCGGCGAGACGCTGCGCACGCGGGAGGCGGCGCGGCGGGCGGAGGAACGGCGGTTGCAGCGGCAGGGGGAAGACACGCCGTACCCGACGTGGGAGGAACTGGAGGCGGAGGACCGGGAGGAGGCGCCGCGGGTGTTCCTCACGATCCGGGACGGGGACGGGAACGTCGTGAACACGGTGAACGGCTCGGCTTCGCAGGGCATGCGCCGGGCGACGTGGAACTACCGGTACCCGGGCTACAACCCGGTCACGGGGGGCGGCGGGGGCGGCTTCGGCTTCGGCGGGTTCGGGGGCGGGGGCGGCAACGGGCCCATGGCGCTGCCGGGGAGCTACACGGTGTCGCTCTCGCAACGCGTGGACGGCGAGGTGACCGAGCTGGCCGGGCCGGTGCCGTTCGAGATCGCGCCCATGGGGGGCTCGGCGATCCCGCTCCAGGACCGGGCGGCGGTGCTCGCCTTCCAGCGACAGACCGGGGAGCTGCTCCGCGCCGTCTCCGGGACGCAGCGGGTGGCGGGGGCCGCGATGGCCCGCATCTCGGCCATGAAGCAGGCCCTGGACCGCTGGCCGTCGGCCGACCCGGCCCTCCGGCAGGAGGCCCGCGCGCTGGAGCTGCGGCTCCTCGACCTGCAGGAGACGCTGAACGGCTCCCGCACGCGGGCCTCCCGCGCCGAGCCGGAGATGCCGGGGATCGTGGCCCGCGTGAACCAGGTCGTGCGCGGCCACTGGAACGGTCTGCACGGCCCCACGCAGACGCACCGCGAGCAGTACGGGATCGCGAACGATGCCTTCACGGCGCTGTATCCCGACATGAGCCAGCTCATCGAAACGGATCTGCCGGCGCTGGAGGCGCGGCTGGAGGCGGCCGGGGTGCCGTGGACGACGGGCCGCGCGCTCCCGGACTGGCCGCCGAACGGGTAGGTGCCGGCGGGTAGTTCCGCGTGAAGCTCCTCTCGTACCTCTGGAAGACGATCGGGCCCCGGCGGGTGGGGCTCGTCGTCATGTGCGTGTACACGGCGTGGCTCGTCTTCTTCTACCGCTACCACTGGGTGGACGGGATCAACCTCCTCATCCACGAGGCGGGCCGCGTCGTCTTCTCGCCGCTGGCCCGGCTTTCGGCCGGCGGCGAAACGCTCGCCGTGCTGGCCGGCCCGCTGCTTCAGCTCGCCGTACCCCTCTACATCACGTTCCGGCTGTGGCGGCGGGGGGAGGCGATCCCCGCGGCGGTGGGCGCCCTGTGGTCGGCCGAGAGCCTCATGTACGCGGCGGAGTCGATGGCCGCCGCGAACCGCCTCGCCCTCCCCCTGATCGGCGATCACTCGAACAACTGGCGCCTGCTGCTTGAGCGCGCCGGCGCCCTGGAGTCCGCCGAGCAGATCGGCCTCGCCCTCCACCTTCTCGCCAGCGCCGCCGCCGTCGCCGCCGTCTGGTGGGCCGTCCGGCTCGAAGCGAACGCTACCACTTGACGTAGGTAGCTACCGGTAGCTACTTACAGTGGCATGAGATCCGTAGGCATCAAGACGCTGAACAGCAAGCTGAGCGAGTACGTACGTCTCGCCACGGCAGGTGAGACCGTACTCGTCACCGACCGCGACCGGGTCGTGGCCGAGATCGGTCCTCCGCGGGAAGCGAGGAGTCCGATCCTGGCCGACGCCATGCTCGCCGATGCGGTGCGGAATGGCTGGCTGACGCCGGCTCTCGCTCCCGGTTCCGAGCCTCCCCGAGGCGGGCCGCCGGTGGCCACGCTGTCCGAGTTGCTTGGTGAACTGGAAGGTGACCGAAGCGACCGGTGATCTACGTCGACACTTCCGTCGCCTTGGCCCACCTGCTCGCGGAAGACCGCCGTCCGCCGACCTCGTTCTGGACCGACACGCTCGTTTCCAGTCGTCTGTTGGAGTACGAGATGTGGACGCGGTTGCACGCCCGCGAGTTGGCGTCATCGCGGTCGGAGGCGGCACACTCGCTCATCGCTCGAATCTCGCTGGTCGAGCTGGCGCCACCCGTACTGGCCCGGGCGCTCGACGCGTTCCCGGTTCCCGTCCGGACACTGGATGGGCTTCACCTGGCGTCGCTGGAGTTCCTGCGGGGGCGTGGCCAAGCCGTCGAACTTGCCAGCTACGATCGCCGTATGGCGAGCGCAGCAGAAGCCATGGGTATCCCGATTCTGGACCTGCCGTGACCCGTCGCACCCCTGGTGTGCTGCGGTGGGCGCCCGGGCTCCTGGCATGGTCCCTTGGTGCGGCAGTCGCTGCGGTCGAACTCGGCGGGCAGGAGGTCGATCCGGTCGCGTTCGAGCACCTGGTCGAGCCGCGGATCGTGGAGCGGGCTGACGAGCGGGTGCTGGAGGTGCGGGCCATCGGCGATCCGGACGAGATCGGTAGTGCGGCGTTCGGACTCCTGTTCCAGCTCTACTTCTCGAGCGGGGCGGCGACCGGCTTCTCGCCACCGGTCGTCCGCGCGCGCTGGCAGGAGGGGCTGGACGAGATTCCGAGGAGCGAATGGGTCGGCCGGTACGCGCTACCTGTCCCCGAGGCCGTGGAATCGCTGCCGGAGCACACGCCGCCGGACGGCGTGACGGCCTCGATCACGACGTGGGAATACGGAACCATCGCCGAGATCCTCCACATCGGCCGCTACGATGCCGAGCAGCCGACGATCAAGCGCCTCAAAGCGTTCGTCGAGGCAGAGGGCTACGAGACGTTCGGCGGACACGAGGAGGAGTACATCGTCGGGCCGACCATGGCCGGCCCGGGGGATCCCGACGAATACCGCACGATCCTCAGGTATCGCATCCGCAAAGCGGATCCGGCCCGTGGTGGTGGGCCGTCTGGTCAGAGAGGTTTCTCGGGCCGAGACGGATAGCGTGCCACGCCCCGCTGAGCGATACCGAAGGCGGCGGCGGCGAGCGCCGTGAAGATGGCCAGCGTGACCGCTCCAATGGCGATGGGGGCGTAGGGATGCTCCAGGAATGACCGGAGTGCGGCGCCGATGCCTTCGCGTTGCAGTAGGCCGAGCACCCGCGGGGCGACCCAACCCACAAGAACAACCATCGCTGCGATCGACCAAGTGATGAGTCTGGTCAGTTCGCAAGCCGCAGCGGCCGTCAGGCACCAAGCCGCAAGCGTGAGCAGCGCCCAGTACCCCAGCGCGATCTGAAACGGCGCCACCCCCACGAGCACCCCCCACTCGGCGGGCGGCTCGACCAGCATGAGCGTCACGCCGGTGGCGATCACGCCGGGCAACAACCCCGCAGCCGCCGCAAGGAAACGGGCCGCAACGAGATCGGATACGGTCACCGGAAGGGACAGCAGAAACTCCAATGTCCCATCGAGCCTGTCTCGCATGACGGCGAAGGGCACCACCACAAGCGATCCCAGCGTCACTCCCATGACGACCGCCAGAACGTTCTCGTCGGTGGCCCGTCCGAAGATGTAGAACAGGACGAGACCGGCCGCCCCGGCAAGATACAGGCGCACCAACAGAGGCTTGGCGCGCTGGATTTCCACGCGGGTCAGGTCGCCGACATGCCGCAGGTTCAATGGGCGTCCAGGAGGTCGTAGAGGGCATCCGCCAGCGACGCGTGGTCGGCGCGCATGTGTCGCACCGAACGGTCGGCGATCATGGTTCCGTCGACGAGGACCAGCACGCGTTCGGCCAGCCATTCGACATCCTCGAGGATATGAGTCGAGAACAGCAGGACTCTCCCCGGGTCTTCGTCCAGGCTCTCGACGACGACATCCATGAGGCGCCGGCGCATGACCGGGTCAAGGCCGGCCGTCGGCTCGTCGAGGAGCAGGACGCGGGGTCGGCAGGCCTCCGCCGACACGAACGCAACCTTTGCCTTGGTACCGCTCGAGAGAGTCCCCAGATTCGCGGCGTCGGAAATCTCCAGCCGCTCCGTCAATCGCGCCTCGTAGTCGCGATCCCAGTTGTCGTAGAAGCGTGCAAGCAGGTCGAAGTGCTGCCGAACCGTCATTCCGGCGAATCCGAGGAGTCTCTCCGGCATCACGCGAACGTGATTGCGCAAGCCGGGCAGGAGCGTGCGCGTATCGACGCCTCCGAACCGCACTTCGCCTTCGTACTCCGGCAGCAACCCCGAGAGCGCCCGCAGGATCGTGGTCTTCCCCGCCCCGTTCGGGCCGACGAGGGCCACGCGCTCCCCCGCAGTCAGTTCGATGCTGAGAGGTTCAAGCTCGAACAACGGGTACTTGACCGCGAAGGAGCACAGCTCGATGTCGGGGTCTCGCGTAACGATCATCTCTCATGAACCTGGCGTTCATCCATCCACTGCTCTTCCAGCTGCCGGAGGGTCTCGGTGAGTTCCGAGCGCAGTCTGGCGAACTGCTCGCGGCGATCGGGGCGGCCCTGCAGCCGCAGGAAGACGGCGGTGTCCTCTCGCACCTCGCGGGCGAGTTCCATCCACAGCATCGCCACGAAGCCGCACGCGGGGGGCACCACGGCCGCCACCGCGGCGACCGTCCATCCCCCCACGAGATAGCCCAGCACGGGCCCCAGGATCCAGGCCGCACACGTCCCGGCCAGGAGCGTCCCCAGCTTGACCGTCGCGGTGACCTCGAGTTCGGGTCTCACGAGCCTGACGACGAAGCCGGGCAGCCGGACTATGGGAGCCCAGAGCAGGGATCCGGCCACCGCGAAGGGAAGCCCAAGCGCCAGGAGCGTTCCGCGCACGACGACGTACTTCGCGACCGGGAGGAAGCTGTAGCGGGGAGGCACGTCCCCTTCCCCGGCACGGAGCTCGTCGCTCAGCCGGGCATACCGCGCCACCTTTTCCACCAGGCGGCGGTGCTCCTCGGGGTGCGCCCGGCGGATCCATTCCAGGCCCCGCGCGAAACGCTGCAGGCGGGGGAAGCGCGTCCCCAGCGGCTCCCGGGTCCGCCACGGCACCCACCGCAATTCACGGACGTAGAGCTGCTCCGCCACCTCGACGAGAATCCGGTCTCGGGGGCGGCCGAAGTTCAGCGTCTCGCGGCGCACCCCCCGCTCGATCCGCTCGGTGAGCCTGCGCCCCGCGGCGACGGGATCCTCCCGGTACGCCTCCTTCAGGTCCGCGCACCCGAACGCCTTGCCGAACCGCACGGCGACCTCGGTTCTGGCCAACTCCTTGGCGGCATAGGTGATCCCCACGGGCGCGATCGACAGCCCGAGCCCCCAGTCGGCGCCTTCCTCCGCCTGCAGCGCGATCCGCGCGGTCCCCGTGCGGAACTCCGCCAGGCGCGCCTCGGAGTGGCTCTTGCCCTCGGGATAGATCTGGATGGCGCCGCCCCCGTGGAGCACGTCGACCGCCGACCGGAACATCTCCTCGTTGCGGTGCATTGCCTCGGGATCGTCCTCCCTGCGGTGGACCGGTATGCCGCCCAGCGCCCGCAGCATCGGACCCAGAAGGAACCGGTCGAAGAGCGGTGCGCGACCCAGCGGCCGCGTGATCCGGTCGCTGCACCGGAAGATCAGCATGGCATCGACAAGGCTGTTGGGATGGTTGGCCGCCACGATCAACGGACCGTCCGGGAGCGGAGGCCCATGCCGGTCCACGCGATAGAAGAGCGCGGCCGCGGTTCCGGTGATGCCGGCGATCAGCCTCGGTATCCGGTCCAGGTTTCCGCCTCCATCCCCCGTCGTGGGTCGAGTGCGGCGGCCTCTTCGCCTCCCGTCAGCGGCGGGCCGCGCGCAGGTAGCGTCGCCCGAGGCGAGCCATGCGCTCGTCGCCGAGTCCCTCCGCCTCGCGGATCAGATCCTCGATGTGCGGCGCCAGGGCGGGGTCGCCCCAGGCGTAGCCGGTCGCGGTCTCGGCACTCTGCGTGTTGCCGATGTGGGCGCCCTCCAGGAGGGCCCGCGCCGCGGCCGCGTCAAAGCGCGGCGACTCGCGCGGCGGGAGCGCGTAGCGCGGCTCGGGTTCGTGCGTCGCGTCTTCGTTGACGAAGGCTCTGGACATCGCGACGTGGCTCGCTTCGGGGGTCCGGCCCGGGACGGACCTCCCCGGACGCGGGACCTTTCCTCGACTAGTGGACGACCGCTCCGGCCCGCGCCTGCACCGGGGCCGCGCCGCCCGTGCTCTTGATATAGGCGTAGGGGTCGTGCTCGATCGCGCCCTCGGGCAGGAACTCCCACAGCGGCCCGAGATCGTGCTTCACGCGGTCGATGTAGAACTGCGGCAACTCCTGCGTCTCGCCCTCGAAGTAGTCCCGGAACTTCCGGTCCGACTTGAGCTTGTCGCGCACGGTCGTGTAGTAGGCGATCCTCCCGTTCCCCTCCGACGAGAGTGCGCGCACGGCGTTCAGGAGCCGTGGGATGCCGCCGCGGTTGGCCCTCAGCCGACGCCAGACCGCCCGCTTCGAGAAGCTGTACTGCGTGAGGTCGATGACGTGGTCGTAGAACTCGATCCACTCGTAGTTCTTCGGCTTGAGGTTCATCGCGTGATTGTTGTTGAGGAAGTGGAACGGGAAGCCGAGCACCCGCCCTTCCTGCTGGTATTCGAGGTTGAGCGGGGCCGCCTCTCCGAACGACGTCAGCAGGGAGTAGCCGGGGAAGGCGGCGGGCGAGGCATCCAGGAACTTCTTCGTGAGCTCGAAGGGCTCGGGGCCTTCATCGCAATCGAGACCCATCACGAAGTTGGTCTGGAGATAGGGGATGTAGCTCGTGATGAGGTTGGAATGGTCCGACACCTGGCGGACCTTCTCGAGCCCGTGACGGTTCCGCGACTTCGACTTGTTCCCCAGCATGTACCACGACTCGACGCCGGGGAGGATCGCGCGGAAGCCGGCCTTCGCGAGTCGCTTGAGCCGCGGCTCCCCGAGCAGGGAGAGGCTGCTCTCGGCGATGAACTCGATCGTGCCGGGGGGGACGGCGTCCTCGATCGCCCCCAGCACGTCGTCGAAGCGGACCCCGAAGTTGGGGTCGTGCCAGCCGACGATCGGCCGCTTCATCTTCTTCGCGAGGAAGCGGAGGTCGTCCCGCATCTCGTCGAAGTCGAGCGGCTGGTAGGGGATGACGGAATCGATGCAGAAGCTGCACGTGTACGGGCACCCGAGGCTGCCGAGCATGGGGACGATCTTGAACAACGGCGCCTTGTTGAGCGTCGGCTCGATGAACTTCCAGCGCGCGCGCACACCGGGCAGGGACACCGGCTGCGTCTCGGCCGTCACGTGGCGGCCCAGGGGCCGCTGCGGCTGGCAGTCGTCGAGGACTCCGTTGAGCACCTCCTTGTCGGTGAAGCCGAACACGTAGTCGAAGTACTTCTGAGCGTCCTGGGGATAGCAGCGGGCGTGCGGGCCGCCGATACAGGTGACGGCGCCCCGCTGGCGGAACATCTCGCTGATGGCGTAGGCGAGTTGGGCCCCCTGGGAAAACGCGCTCACGAAGAGCAGATCGATATCTTGCGGGAGTTCCTCGACGAGGTCTTCG
>JAPPBA010000115.1 GCA_026705295.1 Candidatus Palauibacter australiensis | reverse complement strand
CCTCCTCGAGCACGAAGCCGAACATGTGGCCGTTGTTGAGGAAGATCCCGGTGTCCCCCGCGATCACGCCGCTTCCGTACGCGTTGACGAGCGACTGCGTGAAGGCGACCGCATTCCCCCACCGGTCGACGGTGGAGAGACTCGTCGTCCCGTAGAAAGGAAGCGGGGCCCCGGAGAAGGAGGCGACGCGCAGGGGATCGATCTTCGCGCGCTGCTCATCCGCGTACTCCCGGGAGATGATCATGTCCACGGGGATGTCCACGTCTTCCTTGCCGGTGTTGTAGCGGTCGTCGTCGGCGAGGGCGAGCTTCATCGCCTCGAGCCACAGGTGGACGAACTCCGATCCGTACAGGTCCATGTTCGCGAGGTCGAACCCGTCCATGATGTTCAGCGCCTGGAACATCGACATCCCGCAGGAGCCCGGGGGCATGGCGTGCAGATCGTATCCCTGGAAGGTCGTCCGGATCGGCTCCCGCCACTCGACTTCGTAGCCTTCGAGGTCGGCCTTCGTCAGGTGGCCGCCGTTCTCGGCCAGGAAGGCGACGATGCGGTCGGCGAGTTCGCCCTTGTAGAGGTCGTCCGCCCCCGCGCCGGCGAGGTGGCGCATGCTCGCTGCGAGCTCGGGCTGCTTGATGACCTCGCCCATGCGGGGAGGGCGTCCGCTGGGGAAGAAGACGCGCGTCGTCGACGGGAAGCGGCTCAGTTTGTCCGCGCTCGACTGCGTGTAGCGCTCGTCGAACTTCGAGAACACGAAGCCGTCTTCGGCGAGCCGGATCGCGGGCTCGAACAGGTCGCCGAGGCTCATCGTCCCGTAGCGCTCCAGCGCGGCGGCCCAGCCCTTGAAGGCCCCGGGCACGATCGGCGCCTTGTAGCCAGCCGCAAAGTCGTCCAGGGTCATCGTCTCCGGCGATGAGGCGGCGGGCGAGCGGCCGAGCGCGTCGAGCCCCACGACGCGGTTCTCCTCGGCCAGGTAGATGAGCATGTAGCCGCCGAAGCCGCCGATCCCGGACATGTAGGGGTCCGACACGTTCAGCGTGGCGCACGCGGCGACCATCGCGTCGATCGCGTTCCCCCCCTGCATCATGGTCTGCGTGCCGGCGAGGGACGCGTAGTAGTCGGAGCAGGCCGTCACGCCCGTGCGGCCCCACACGGTTCCGTGCGCGGGCCCCGCCAGGCCGGGCACATGCGCGTAGTCGCCGGAGCCCCACTGCCCGGAGGTGAGGGGCGGGGCGGCGGACGTTTCGGGAGGACGGCAGGCGACGAGGCCCGATCCGGCGGCGGCCGCGGCGGAGGTGGCGAGGAAGTCTCGGCGTTTCATCGGACGGCTCCTGGCAGGGGGATCGCAGACTTCGATCCTAGATCCGGAGCAGCCCAACGTTCAAGACACCTAGAGCTTGATGTCACCGCCGGGGTCGCGGCGTCTCAGGCGCCGGAGCACGTCTTCCGCCTCCCGCAGTCGAGTCTGGCGCGCCTCTTCGTCGAGTACGGCCCCGCCCCAGTGAGGCCGCCCCTCCGCCTCCGGTACGCGCAGCACGGCGCCTTCGCGGCTCCCGGCGGGAAGCGTCTCGATGGGCACGTCTTCGGCGCGCTCGTCCACGTCTCGGATGAGCACGGCGATGCACCCCTCGACGCGGTCGACGACCCAGCGGTGCTCCGATTCCCGACTCAATAGTCGAACACGACGACGATGGCCCCCGTGTCGTCGTAGAGGGTCGCGGTGTCGCCGCTGTTGTTCCACACGGCCTGCCGCCGGCCCATGTAGTAGCGTGTGCCGTCGGCGCGCCCGGAGCCGGTGTGGACCACGAGTTGTCCGCCAGCCGCCAGCACCGCTCCGGCGGGAAACCGGAAGCAATGGTTGGCCCCATCGCACAACGACCAGCCACCGATCGGTCGATCGTTGGACTCCAGGTTCCGGATGACGGCGTACTCGCCGTTCGGGTTCGTGTGATCGTTGCCGGGCGCATCGGCGTGTACCCAGAGTCGGAGCCGCGCGTCACCCGGCGTAGCGGGGACGCCGGTCGGCCCGGGAAGCGCCACGGGCACCTCGCGCGGCTCGTCTCCCGTCCCGCGCAACGCGACCTCCCCGCCGAACGAGACGTCGTAGTCACCGCTCTCGCGCCCCCGCACGGAGACGTGGCCGTGCCGATCCGTGCGGAACACGGCGGCCCCCGACGCCTCGTAGGCTCGGAGGGCGGCGCGCCCCGGATGGCCGTAGCGGTTGTCGCGGCCCACCGAGATGACGACGACCCGGGGGCGGGCGGCGTTCAGAAACTCCCGCGTGAACCCGTTGTCGGCGCCGTGGTGCGGGGCCTTGAGCAGCGCCACCTCGCGGACGGCCTCCCGATTCATCAGATGGGTCAGTTGCCGTACCTCCGAATCGCCGCTCAGGAAGGCGCGGAACTCGCCGAACCGCACGAGCAGGGTGACGGAGCGGTCGTTGAGCCCCGCCGTCCCCCGCGGGAGCAGCGGCAGCACGTCGATCTCGACCTCGCCGAGCGTGAGCGTCCGCGGCGAGGCCTCCAGGTAGGCGATCTCCGGACGCGCGTCGAGGGCGGCAAGCAGCCGCCGGTAGGTCTGCGTCGTGTGCGGCTCCCCGTTGTCCATGTAGAAGCGGACCGGGAGCGCCGCGATGACGCCGGCCATGCCACCGATGTGATCCGCGTGGGGGTGCGTCGCGACGAGCAGATCGATCTCGCGCACGCCGAACCGCCGCAGTAGCGGGACGATGTCGTCGCCCCCCGCGTCGATGAGCGCGGTTCGGCCGCCCGGCGCCTGGATGAGGACGGCATCCGCCTGTCCCACATCGAGGAAGGTGATCCGAAGAAGGGAATCGGGATCGACGACCGGGGCGCGCGGGACCGCCGCGAGGACAGGCGCGGCGAGGAAGGTGACAAGGGAGGTGACGGCCAGTGCGCGGCGAAGCCGCTCCCGGCCCCGCCCTACCGACGGCCTTTGTGTGGTCCCGCAGCGCATGCCGGCCAAGTAAGCCGTCTCCTCATGGCGAGACAAGTGGGGCGTCGCGGCACCGCTCCATTGCCTTGCGCGGCGGGCTTCGCGGGAATCACTGTTCGATGTTCCGTTTCCCTCGTATTCGCCGTCACTCCGGAGGTTCCGATGGCGTTCCAGTCGAAGTCCCCACGGTCCTTGCGTTTCCCCGTCGTCCACCTCCTCACGCTCCTCCTTCCGCTGTCGCTCGCCGCAGGAGCGCTGTTCCCGGCCGCCGCGGCCGCCCAGACGGCTTCGGAACGAGCCGCCGCGGCCGCCTCCGGGCTGGAGTTCCGTGAACTGGGGCCGGCGATCATGGGCGGACGGGTGTCCGACCTCGCGGTCGTGGAGAGCGACCCGCGCATCTTCTACGTCGGCCTCGGTGCGGGGGGCGTGTGGAAGACGACGAACGACGGGATGACGTGGGACCCCGTGTTCGACGACCAGCCCACCTCCTCGGTCGGCGCCGTGAGCGTCGCGCCGTCCAACCCCAACCACGTGTGGGTGGGGACGGGCGAACCGGCGAACCGGCAGAGTTCGCCGTGGGGGGTGGGTGTGTTCAAGTCGACGGACGCGGGCGGCACCTGGACGCACGTGGGGCTCGAGGACACGCGCCATATCAGCCGGATCAAGATCGATCCTCGGGATCCCGACGTCGTATACGTCGGGGCCGTCGGCCACCTGTGGGGGCCGAACGAGGAGCGCGGCCTCTTCAAGACGGTCGATGGCGGGGCGACGTGGGAGAACATCCTCTACATCGACGAGCACACGGGAATCATCGACCTCGTCATGGACCACAACGACCCGAACACGCTTTTCGCGGCCATGTACCAGCGGCAGCGCACCGGGTTCGGGTTCGCGGCCGGGGGCGGCGGGTCGGGCCTCTGGCGCACGACGGACGGCGGGGAGAACTGGACCCGCCTCGATGAGGGGCTGCCGCAGGGCGAACTCGGCCGCATCGGGCTCGACATCTACCGGCGCGACGGAAACCTCGTGTACGCGATCGTCGAGGCGCACGAGGGCCAAGGCGTATATCGCTCCAGGGATCGCGGCGAGACGTGGGAATTCATGAGCGACCGCAACCCGCGTCCCATGTACTTCTCCCTCATCCGGATCGACCCCAACAACCCCGAGCGGATCTACCTGGGCGGCGTCCAGTCATCGGCCTCGGACGACGGAGGGCGCACCTGGTGGCCGGGGAACTCCACGGACCAGATCCACTCCGACCACCATGCACTGTGGATCAATCCCCACAACTCGAACCATCTCATCAACGGGAACGACGGCGGGCTCGCCTTCTCGCGCGACGGGTCGGTCACCTGGCGCTCGATCCGGAACATGGCGATCGGCCAGTTCTACGAGATCGACGTCGACATGAGCGACCCCTACAACGTGTGCGGCGGGCTGCAGGACAACGGGAACTGGTGCGCGCCCCACCGGACGCAGTCCACCTGGGGCGTCCGCAACCGCGAATGGACGCACATGTGGTTCGGCGACGGGTTCCACAACCACTCCGACCCCGAGGACCCGAACATCATGTTCTCGGAGTCGCAGGGCGGGAACATGGCGCGCATCGACGTGGCCACGCGCGAGGGGCAGTCGATCCGGCCCGTGCCGCGCCCGACGGGGAATGAAGCGGAGGACGAGGAACCGCGCCGCTACAGGTTCAACTGGGATTCGCCGTTCGCGATCTCGCGCCACGACCGCGCGACGATCTACCTGGGCGGGAACCACCTGTTCCGGTCGAGGGACCGGGGGATGACCTGGGAGGAGGCGAGCCCGGACCTCACGAAGCAGATCGACCGCGACACGCTGGAGATCATGGGCCGCGTGGTGACCGACGAGACGCTCTCGGACAACGACGGGATCGCTTCCTACGGCAACATCACGGCGTTTGCCGAATCGAAACACTCGCCCGACGCCCTCTACGTGGGAACGGATGACGGAAATCTGCAGGTGACGCTCGATGGCGGCGCGACCTGGACGAACGTCATCGACCGGGTAGCCGGCGTCCCGCCCCGCACCTATGTGAGCCGTCTCGAGACGTCGTACGCGGCGGACGGACGGGTGTACGTCACGTTCGACGGGCACCGCAACGACGACTACGCGCCGTACGCCTACGTGAGCGAGGACCACGGCGCGAGCTGGCGGCGGATCACGGCCGGCCTCCCCGACGGCTGGTCCGTCAACGTGATCCGGGAGCATCCGCGGAACCCGGATCTTCTCTTCCTCGGGAACGAGATCGGCGTCTACATGTCGATCGACCGCGGTGAATCGTGGGCGCGGATGGTGAACAACCTCCCCGTGGCCGCGGTGGACGACATCGCGATCCACCCGCGGGAGAACGACCTCGTCGTGGGGACGCACGGGCGCAGCATCTGGATCCTGGACGACATCACACCGCTGGAG
>JAPPBA010000114.1 GCA_026705295.1 Candidatus Palauibacter australiensis | reverse complement strand
GTCACCGCCCCGCCCCGACCGCGCCGGTCCGGATCACGATCAGCCTTCCCCGGCGGGGATGTGCTCCGCGAGTTCGACCTCGAACACGAGCGGCGAATAGGCGGGAATCGCCGGTGGCCGACCCTCGGTCCCGTACGCGAGATCGTACGGCAGCACGAGCTTGCGGCGTTCGCCCATCCGCATGCCCGTGACGCCCTCCACCCAGCCGTCGATCAGGGCGGTCGAACCGAGGACCATGTCGAGCGGCTCCGGAGGGCTGTGGTCGTGGCTCGAGTCCACCTTGCTCCCGTTCGGAAGCCAGACGGTGTAGTGCACGCCCATCTCGTCGCCGTAGCCGGCCGGCGGTCCGCTCCCCTCCTGCAGCACCTGGATGAAGAGGCCGCTCTCGGTCTCCTCCATCGCATCGAGGTCGACCGCGAGTTCGTCGGCGAACGCAATCTCCCGGAGATCCGTGATTACACCCTCGGGCGTGCCGGCCGCCTCGGTCGTTTCCGGAGCCTCGTGCACGCCCTCCTCGTCGCTCTCCGCGTGCTCTCCCGCGTCGCCCGCGCAGGCGAGGGCGAGCGGCGCCAGGAGCAAGGCCGCCGCGGTCCGAAACCCGTTCGATGTCATGTCACGCCGCATGGAATTTCCTCCGAGAGTGGAAAGTGGCGAATCGCCCGAATGTAGCGGCATTTCAGCGCGGGTTGCTAGTATCGGGACATGAAAACTCACTCTGTGTTCCGACCGGCGTCCGGACTGGCGTGCCGGTCCGCTTTCAGCGCCGCGTCCCGGGCCGGGCTCGTCCTGCTCGTCGCCGCCTGCGCCCCTCGTCCCGCGGCGGACGAGGACGCCTCCGGTTCGGCGGCGGCAACCGATCTCACCCCGGCGCAGGAACTCGTGGCGCGATCGGTGGCCTTCCACGATCCGGACGGGGTCTGGGGCAGCCGGTCGATCTCGATGTCGTGGGTCGGGACCGACGGAGAGGGCGGGGAACGCGTCGCCGTCGACCTGGAGTTCGGCGCGGACGAGCGCGACTTCGCCCTCGCGGGCCGCTATCGAGGGTCCGCGATCGAGTACGAGACGACGGCCGATGGCTGGTCCGCGTCCGTGGACGGGGTCGCGCAGGCGGACCTCCCCGACGCGGACCGCGAGCGCATGCGCCTCCATCGAGAGGACGGGATGTTCTGGCGCAGCTACTACGGGTTCCTGGCGGGTCTTCCGATGAAGATCTCCGACCCCGGCTCCCATCTCGATCACGATGTCATCGAGACCGCCTTCATGGACCGGGAGGTCCACGCCGTCCGGGTCACCTACGACCCGGATACCGGCGGCGACACGTGGTACTTCTACTTCGATCCTGCGACGGCGCAGCTCGTGGGGTGCCGCTTCTACCACGAAGAGAGCGCGAACGACGGCGAGTACATCACCTTTGAGGGCCTGACCGGAGACAGCGGACTGCGCCTGCCGCGACTGCGGGGCTGGTACGTGAACGCCGATGGCCGTCATCTGGGGACCGATGAGGTGCGGACGGTTCGGGTCGGTCCGTGACCCGGTTCGGCCCGTAACCCCGGGCGGGATCGCGGGGTCGCGCCGGGAGGTCCGCCGCTCCGGTATCGCGGTTGCGGTCATCTTCGCCGCCCTCGCGGCGGTGCGGTGCTCGGAGTCGACGCCGCCCCCGCCCCCGCCGCCTCCCATGACGAGCGGGGACTGCGTCCTGTCCTTCGTGATCGACGGAGATTCCGTCCGGTGCGCCGATGGCCGGGAAATCCGACTCCTCTCCATCGACACCCCTGAAATGGCGCAGGAACCGTGGGGCGCCCGCGCCCGCGCCGAGTTGCTGCGGGTGGCTCCGGTTAGCACGGCGCTCAGGGTCGAGTACGACGCGGTTCGCGTGGACACCTTCGACCGGGATCTCGCCTACCTCTTCCTTCCGGGCGGGGACATGCTGAACGAACACCTGGTCGCGAGCGGGTATGCGCTTGCGTTCATCATCCCCCCCAACCGTCGCTACGCGGATCGCATCGAGGCCGCGGAGGCCGCCGCCGAGGCCGAGGGGCGAGGGTTGTGGGGCGAGTGGGGGTTCACCTGCCGCCCGGTCGATTTCAGGCAGGACCGCTGCTGAAACCGGCGGGAGACCGGATAGAGCGTCGAGCGGGTCCGTCCGTCAGTCGAGCGACGACATGAAACGCGACTCGATTCTCAGGTAGCTCCCGCCACCTCCGGGAACGTCGGCGAAGATCTCGCGCCATTCGGGCGTTCCGAGGACTGCCGGGAGCTTCTCGTCCCGTTCCTCCTTCGACGCCCAGCGGATGACCCACGTGACGTTCGCGGGACCGAGTTCGTCCTGCTCCGCGCCCCGGACCTCCGCGGGGACCCCCGATTCGAGCCAGAAACCGACGATGTCCAGGTGTTCGCGCAGGTAGCGGATGTAGTCGCCCTGCGCGACCTCCGCGTACTCCTCGAACCGCGCCGGGTCGAAGTGATAGTTGCGGATCTCGTAGATCGCGCCGTCCTGCGCGGGCGTGGCGTTCGGTCTCGCGGCGGCGACACCGAGGAGGAGGACGGCGCCGAGTGCGGCGAGCGCGAGGGTGTGCGGCGTTCGTGGGGAACCGGTCATTCGTGCCTCCGATCAGCCCGTCGTGCGGGCTAGTGCAGTGCCAGGGACTCGACGAAGCGGTCGACCTGCTCCGTCGTGTTGTAGATGTGGGTTGACACACGGATCGCGTTGTGGCCATCGCGCTGGTGCTCGTCGATGTGGGATGAAATGCTCGCCTCGAACGCCGCCACGGCGGCCACGGCGTCGAGACCCTCCTTCTCGAAGATCGTCGATCCGGGCGCGCTCCGGTCGCGGGCGCCGCTGAGAAGCGTGACGCCGTCCACCTCCGCCAGGCGCGACTTGAGGTGATCCGACAGATGGCGGCACCGTGCCTCCACGGCGGCGAGTCCGACCGCCGCGACGAAATCGACCGCCGTCCCGATCGCGGCGCGCACGGGGAATGCCGCGGTGCCCGGGGGGCCGAACTGAGGCTGCTCCGGGGTGGCATCGGGCGCGAAGGCCGTCCGGATGCGGTCGCGCGCATCGCGTCGCACGAAGAGGAAGCCGGTCCCCGCCGGGGCCAGCATCCACTTGTGCAGGCTCACGCTGTACGCGTCGCAGCCCAGGGCGGTCAGGTCGATGGGGAACTGCCCCACCGCCTGCGCGCCGTCCACCAGGCTCACGACCCCCCGCTCGCGCGCGAGTCCGCAGACCGCTTCCACGGGATAAAGATGCCCTCCGCGGGTGACGTGACAGAAGGAAACCGCCCGCGTCCGGGGCGTGATCGCGTCGTCGAACCGGGAGAGAATCTCCTCCTCCGGGGGCAGGGGGCTGGGGATGAAGACCTCGTTCACCCGGATCCCCTCCCGCACCTGCCGGAACTCCCACGGACGACGGCCCGCCGGGTGTTCCTGGGTCGTGATCAGCACTTCATCGCCGGGGCTTAGCGCGACGCCGATGCTCTGCAGGTGGAGCGCCTCCGACGCGTTTCGCGTGAGGGTGAGTTCGTCCGGCCGCACCGAGAACAGGTCGGCGAGCCCGGGCACGACGTGTTCCGCGATCCGGGCGCTCAGATCCGAGCGGCCGCGGACGGGAAGTTCGGCCATGGCCCGGTATCCCGCGGCGACCGCGTCCACGACCTGCCGCGGCGGCATGCCGATGCTCGCGTTGTTCAGGTAGGCCGTGCCGGGCTCGACGAGGAAGTGCGCGCGCACATCGTCCCAGTCCGCGTCGTCCGTCCCGGCCGGGGTCCGGAGCGGCGGGAGTTCCGCGGACGGCGCGTCGCCCCCCCAGGCGGCGCAGGCGGGGAGGCCGAGGGCGGCGGCGCCGGTCGCCCCGAGGCGGAGCCACTCCCTCCGGTCCAGGAGGCCATGGCGGTCGTCTCCGGTGCCCGCCCCGGTCATGGACAGCAGCGGGAGCTGCGCGTGAAGGACATCGAGTTTCCGCTCGGGAAACGCAGCGTCAGCGCGTCGCCGTCGATCTCGACCCCGGTCGGCTCGAGCGGCCCCTCCCCATCCCGCGCCGTCATCGCAAGCGGGCTCGCCGGCAGGCCCGCCATCGTGCGTCCGTACGAGAAGTGATGAAGGTGCTCGAAGGTGAGCGTCTCTCCGTCGAAGGTGTAGCGTCCGCCCTCGCCGGAGCCGCGCCTGGGCTCGTCGCCATCCATGACGAAGAAGAGGACCTGCCACTCGCCGTCCGTGAAGACGATGCGCCCGCGGACGGGATGCCGGGCACCGCTCGCGAGGACATATTCGTTCGCGGCCTAGGCGCCCGCGAGGGCGTCGGCCCGCGGCGAACGCGCCCCCCCGGCCCCTGGCGCCGCGGGGTCGACGAGGCCACCGGCCAGCCCCGCGAGACCGAGAGAGGAGCCGAGGAGGGCAAGGGACGCAAGGGACGGTCTGAGCATGGTCTGCACCTCCGGGTCGCCGGGGAACGTTGGCCCCGCAACGTGACGCGGCCCGCGGCGAGCGACAAGCGGCGCCCGGCACCCACGGACCACCCCGGGGTCGCCCGGTCTCCGCGATCCCCGTACCGTGAGATCGTCCGCCGGATGACCGGAGGCGCAACCGAATCGAGAGGGTCGAGCGATGCGAACAGAGTGGCGAGCGTGGAGCGTGGTCCGTGTACTCCTGACCGTGGCGGTGGCGGCGTGTGCAGCGGCGTCAATGGCTCCGCCAGCGGCCCGGGCCCAGGAAGTCGGTCCGCCGAACGGGTCGCTCGTCATCGTGGGCGGCGCCATGCGGAGCCCGGAGATCGCGAACCGCTTCGTGCAACTCGCCGGCGGGACGGATGCGCGCATCGTCGTCATCCCTACGGCGGGCGGAGCGGAGTCCTACGGGCCGTCGTTCGGGGGCGTGAGGCCCTTCCAGGCGGCGGGCGTCGAGCACCTCACGGTCCGCCACACGGACGACCGGGACGAGGCGAACAGCGAAGCCTTCGTGGCCGCGATCCGGGAGGCGACCGGGGTCTGGTTCACCGGCGGGCGCCAGTGGCGCCTGGTCGATTCCTACGCGGGGACGCGCACGGAGGACGAGTTGTGGGCGCTCCTCGAGCGCGGCGGCGTGATCGGCGGTTCGTCCGCCGGCGCGACGATCCAGGGGTCGTACCTGGCGCGGGGAGACACGGCGACGAACACGATTATGATGGGGAGTCACGAGGAAGGGTTGGGATTCCTCCGAAACACCGCGATCGACCAGCACCTCCTCTACAGGAACCGGCAGTTCGACCTGCTGGAGATCATCGAAGCGAGGCCCGAACTCCTCGGCATCGGGATCGACGAGAACACCGCGATCGTCGTGCAGGGCGACCGCTTCGAGGTGATCGGAGAGTCGTACGTCGTCATCTACGACAACCAGAGCACGCTCGACAGCGGCGGCCTGTTCTACTTCCTCGCCCCGGGCGACCAGTACGACCTGGCGACAAGGCAGGCGTACCGTCCGTCCCGCGGGCTTCAACCGCTCGGCCGCGTCGAAGGGCGCCCCTGGCCCCGACGCCAGCCCGACCGCTGAGCCGCCAGGTCGACCGCTGACCCGCCGGCTCGACCGCTGACCCACAACCCCCGGGGCGTCCGGTGAGGCGAGGGCTCGTCCTCGTCGCGCTCATCGCGGCGGGGGAGGGCGTCTTCCTTCTCCCCTTCGTCCTCGCGCGCGTCTTCCGCCCGACGCTGCTCGACGCGTTCGGGATCACCAACCTCGAACTGGGGACCGCCTTCTCCCTGTACGGGATCGTGGCGATGGCGGCCTACTTCGCCGGCGGCCCGCTCGCGGACCGGTTCTCGGCCCGTCGGCTCATGGCGCTCGCGCTGCTCACGACCGGACTCGGCGGGATCGTGCTGGCCGACTTTCCTCCGCCGCGGACGATGAACCTGCTGTGGGCCTTCTGGGGGATGACGACGGTCCTCCTCTTTTGGGCCGCGATGATCCGGGCCGCGCGGGAGTGGGGCGGCCAGTCGGCCCAGGGCCGCGCCTACGGCTTCCTCGACGGGGGCCGGGGTCTCCTGGCGGCGCTGGTCGCGACGCTCTCGGTGGCGGTCTTCGCCTGGCTCCTCCCGGGCGAGGCGTCGGCGGCCACGCCCGAGGAGCGGGCCGCCGCCTTCCGCGGGGTGATCCGCGTCTTCACCGGAATCACCCTCGCCAGCGCCGTCTTCGTGTGGTTCGTCGTGCCCGACAGCCGCCCGGGCGCCGACACCGACGGCCGCGCGAAGCTGTCGCTGGAGGGGGTGCGGGCCGCATGCCGGATGCCGGTCGTGTGGCTGCAGGCCGTCATCATCATCTGCGCCTACACGGGGTACAAGGCCACGGACGACTTCTCGCTCCTGTCCCGGGACGCGCTCGGCTTCAACGACGTCCAGGCCTCCGGGATCGGCACGCTCGCGTTCTGGATCCGCGCCGCGGCGGCGATCGCGGCCGGCTTCCTCGGCGACCGGATCGACGCATCCCGCGTCATCGTGTGGGGCTTCGCGATCCTCATCGGCGGCTGCCTGCTCATCGCCTCGGGCGTCCTCGTGCCCGGGCCGGCCTGGATGCTCATCGCCACCATCGTCACCGCCAGCGTGGGCATCTACGCGCTCCGCGGCGTCTACTTCGCCCTGCTGGCCGAGGGCGCCGTGCCCCTCGCCTACACCGGGAGCGCGGCCGGCCTCGTCTCCGTCCTCGGCTTCACCCCCGACGTGTTCATGGGACCGCTGATGGGCGTCCTGCTCGACAACTCGCCGGGCCTCCCCGGCCACCAGCACGTGTTCGCCGCCGTCGCTGGCTTCGGCGTCATCGGCCTCCTCGCCGCCCTCGCTTTCCGCCGCGTCACCCGCAAGTCGACACTACGCTAGGGCACGAGGCTACGGCACGAGGGCGGGCTCCCGCTTCCTGAGCACGAACAGGCCCTCGCGCATGCTCGACACGATGATGTTCCCGGAGGGGAAGAATGGGTAGTTGCTCCAGGACCCCGCGAAGCCCGGCGCGTCCGGGCTCCCCGGCACCGTGTCGAAGAAGCCGGCCGGCACGGGGTTCTCCGGGTCGGAGATGTCGAAGATCCGGAGTCCGCTCACGTAGTTCGACTGGTACATGAGGTCGCCGCGGATGTAGAGGTTGTGGTCCGACGCCGCGTTG
>JAPPBA010000113.1 GCA_026705295.1 Candidatus Palauibacter australiensis | reverse complement strand
CCCCTGAAGGGGTTGCTGAAGATGATGCCGGGCGTCGACGCGCGAATGCTGGACCAGGCGGACGTCGACCCCAGGCGGGTGAGGCACCTGGAGGCGATCATCCTCTCGATGACGCCGGAAGAGCGGCGGCGGCCGGAGATCCTCAACGGGTCGCGCCGGGCGCGGATCGCGAAGGGATCGGGGCGGCCGGTGCACGAGGTGAACCGGCTCCTCAAGCAGTTCCGCGAAATGCGGAAGATGATGAAGCAGATGGGCAAGCTCATGCCGGGGATGATGCCGGGAGGTCCCGGCGACCTCGGCCAACTGGGCAAAGGACTGGGCAAAGGACTGGGCAAGGGACTGGGCAGAGGACTGGGCTAGGGAACCGGGCTAGGGACTGGGCTAGGCCGGACCCGGGCAGATCAGGGAGACAATCGGAGAACTGAATGGCGACGACAATCAGACTCAAGCGGCGTGGGGCGAAGAAGGCGGCCTCGTTCCGCATCATCGTGACGGATTCGCGGGAAGGGACATCGGGCGCGTCGATCGAGCGCCTCGGGCTCTACAACCCGCGCACGCAGCCGTCGCTCGTGCGGATCAACGCCGCGCGCACGCTGCACTGGCTCAACGAGGGCGCGCAGCCGACGGACACGGTGCGCTCGCTCCTGCGGAAGACGGGTGTCTGGAAGCAGTTCCACGACGGCGTGGATCCGGGATCGCTCGAGACGGCGATCGTCGAGATCGGCCCGCCGCCAGGGCAGCGCGGCACGTCGCAGCGCCCGAAGCCGAGCGCCGAGGCCCCGCCGGAGCCCGAGCCCGAGCCCCCCGCGGCCGAGAAGGCTGCCCCGGCCGAAGCGGAGGCGGCGACCGAAGCGGAGGTGGAGGCTGCGCCGGAAGCGGAAGCAGCGCCCGAGGCCGAGACGGCTGCGGAGGCCGAAGCCGCGGCTCCGGCGGACGGGGCGTCCGACGATGCGGACGACGGCGCAGCTGGAGCGGACGACGACGCCGGTGAGGCGGACGACGCCGGCGACGAGGCGAAAGCCGGCGCCGACGCCGACTAGCCTCGCTTCCACCATGTCCGACGCGCCCGTGATCGTGGCCCGCATCGCCCGGCCGCACGGGATCCGCGGCGGGCTGCTGCTCGAACCCGAAACCGACCACGCCGAGGCGCTCTTCCAGGCGGGTCGCCGACTCCATCTCATCGACGCGCGCGCGGACACGGGCGGGCGCACGGACGCGACCGCGCGGGCGGAGCAGCGGGCGGACCACCGGGCGGGCGGGGCGTCCCCGCCCCGGGCGCTCACGCTGGAGACCGCGCGGCTCCACGGCGGGCGGTGGCTCGTCGAGGTGCGCGAGGTGGCGGACCGCACCGTGGCCGAGCGGCTCCGCGGCGCGCGCCTGGCGGTCCCCCGCGATGAGCTTCCGGAGCTGCCGGACGGGGGCTATCTGCTGCACGATCTGATCGGCATGTCGGTGTGCGAAGGAGACACGGCGATCGGTGTGATCCGGGAGGTGTACGATCAGCCGGGCGCGCCGCTCCTCGCGCTCGACGTTGACGGCCGCGAGCGGCTGGTCCCGTTTGAGGCGGAACTTGTCGTGCACCTGGACTTCGAGGCCGGCGAGGTCCACATGAAGCTCCCCGCCGGCCTGCTCGACATCTGACGCGAACGCGGAAACGCCGATGCGAATCAACGTCCTCACGATCTTCCCGGACTACCTAGAGGGCCCGCTCGGCCTCTCGATCCCGGGCCGCGCCCGCGAGGCGGGGCTCGTCGACTACCGGCTCATCGACGTGCGCGCGTACGCGACGGATCGCCACCGGACGACGGATGACGAGCCGTTCGGAGGCGGAGGCGGGATGGTGATGAAGCCCGAGCCCTTCGAGGCCGCGCTCACGGCGCTGGACCGCCCGGGGCGCGTGATCTCGCTTTCTCCGCGCGGACGGCCGTTCGACCACGAGACGGCGGTGCGCTTCGCGCTCGAGTCCGACCTCACGCTGTTGTGCGGGCGCTACAAGGGGATCGACGAGCGGGTCGTCGACGCCTGGGTGGACGAGGAGGTCTCGATCGGCGACTACGTCCTCAGCGGCGGCGAGCCGGCCGCGCTCGTCGTCATCGACGCCGTGGTGCGCCTCCTGCCCGGGGCGCTCGGCGATCACGATTCGGCCTCCTCCGACTCGTTCTACGAGGGGCGCCTCTCCGCCCCCGCCTACACGCGGCCCGCCGAGCACGGCGGCCGATCAGCGCCGGACGTGCTCCGGTCGGGTGATCACGCCCGCATCGAACGCTGGCGCGCCGCGCGGGCCGATGAGGCGACACGACGCCGCCGTCCCGACCTCCTCGACCTCGACGCCGCCGACTGATATAATGTAGGGCTGTGGCCGTACCCATCGTCACATCGCCGCTACCCTCCCGTGACGCAGATGGATACGCTGCCCGAAACGCACTTGGAGACGCAGCGAACAAGGATAGACGAACGATGGATCCCAGAATCGCCGGTATCGAGGAGGGATATAAGCGCACGGACCTCCCGGCCTTCGCGCCGGGAGACACGGTGCGCGTTCGCGTACGCGTGAAGGAAGGCCAGAAGGAGCGCGTACAGCCGTTCGAGGGCGTCTGCATCGGTCGTCGCGGGGCCGGGGTCAACGCGACATTCACGTTGCGGCGGATCTCCGGCGGCGTCGGCGTCGAGCGGATCTTCCCCCTCCACTCCCCGTGGATCGTGGGGCTCGAAGTCGTTCGGCGGGGCGATGTCCGGCGGGCCAAGCTCTACTATCTGCGCAACCGCCGCGGCAAGCGGGCCCGGGTGCCAGAACGAAAGTGGTGGCTCGACAAGAAGCAGGAAGGCTGACACCGGCGACGCCCGCTCCAGAGGCGTCTCCGAAAGCGCCGGCCACGGCGCCGCTCGACTACGAGGAGGAGGGCTGGGCTTCCGGCCTCCGCGTCGTGGTCGGGATCGACGAGGCCGGGATGGGTCCGGTGGCGGGTCCCGTGATGGTGGGCGCCGTGGCGCTCCACCCGGGACAGCGGTTCGAGGGGTGTACGGACAGCAAGCAGGTCTCTCCCTCCCGCCGCGAGGCACTCGCCCGCCGCATCCGCGCGGAGAGTCTTGCCTGGCGCGTGGCCGCCGCCTCCACCCGCGAGATCGAACGCCTCAACGTCCGGGCCGCGACCATCGTCGCCATGCGCCGCGCGCTCGATCGTCTCGCGCTTCCGGCGGAACTCGTGCTCGTGGACGGCAACCCGGTCCCGGAACTCGGCGAGCACCGCTCGATCGTCGGGGGAGACCGGGCTTCGCACTCCATCGCCTGCGCCTCGATCCTCGCGAAGGTCACGCGCGACCGCCTCATGCGGCGCCTCGACGCGCGATACCCGCTCTACGGCTGGGCGTCCAACAAGGGGTACCGGACCCGCGCGCACATGGAAGCGATCCGGCGGCACGGTCCGACCCCGCACCACCGGATCACCTTCCAGGGCGTCCTGCAGACCGAACTGGAGTTCACTCCGGAGCCGGACCCGGAGCCGGACCCGACGCGCGATCCGCAGCGCGATCTCCAGCGGGATCCGGAAGCGTGAGCACCGGCGGCGTGCCGGGGCTCGCATCGCCTCCGTACCACGTGGCCATGACCGTCTCCGCCGGCTTTCCCTGCGGCGAGTAGTCGGTCGCGATCCACTCCCCCGCCGGCGATCCCGCGTACCACTTCCACGCGAAGCCGCCGGCGAACCAGGGACGGTCCCACCACACGCGGAAGAGCGCTTCGTACGCCCCGGACTGCGCCTCGTAGTTCGCCGGCACGCCCCGCGCGCGGCGTCCCTCCGGCAGCTCCCACTGGCGGCCCGCCGCGCCGTCGACGCTGCGATACCCGTACTCGGCGAAGAGGATCGGCTTGCCCGTGGCGACGGCGACCTCGCGCAGCTCCTCGCTCCACGGCTCCCACGCCTCGACGAGCATCTCCACGTCCGGCGTGGCGTCGTCGGCGAGCGGGAAGTAGGCGTCCACGCCCACGAGGTCGAGCGCGTCCCAGAACTCGATCCGCGCGTACTTGTCCCAGTTCGCCGCATAGGTGAGGCGGCCGCCGTAGATCGCCCGCACCTCCTCGATGAGCGACCGCCAGTAGTCGGGCCGCGCGAGCGCCACGAGATCGACCTCCGTCCCCACGCTGAACATCTCCACGTCCATCGAGTCGGCGACGTGCGCGAACCGGAGGATGTACTCCCGGTATCCCGAGAGGAACATCTCCCAGTCCTCCTCCGTGTCGGGCTCGAACTCGCCCGGCCAGCCCTGTCCGCGCACCCAGAGGTGCGGCTTGAGGAGGACGGAGAGCCGGCTCTCCCTTGCGTACTCGATGGTCTTCGCGATCCCCTCCGTCCTCTCCCCCCAGAACTGGCGTTCGCGGTCGAACGCGACGCGCGGCTGGGCGGGATCCACGAAGGCGTAGGGGACGACGGCGACCCAGTTTGCCCCCGTCAGCGAAGCGCGGACGAGCGCATCCGGCGCCATCTCGCGCCGCGGGGCGGAGAAGGAGACGCCGCGGATCTTCTGTTCCGGCCCGATGTGCGCCGCTGCGGCGACCGGCCGGCCGGATTCGGCCCGGTCGCTCCCCGCTCCGGCTGCGCCGCAACCGGCGAGGACGGGCAACGCGGCCAACGCCGCGAACAGCACGCGGGCGGCCAATCTCTTCGTTTTCATCTATACCATCGTGCCTTTCGGCAATCTGAATCTCAACACGTCCGCGACCCTTGCCATGCGAGCCGCGACCCTACTCTCTACGAGTCGCGACCTCGTGTCGGGTTCACGCCCCGGGTGGCCGCGACGTCACACCTGCCCGGTCGCGTCGTAACACTTGAACGAATCCCGGGCGGGGGGTTTCTTGTGCCCATGAGTACACTCGGAAACGAGGCCCCATTCGACTTCGACGGCGCGTACGGCGGCGACTACGAGTACATCGCCCGCACGGTAATACCCGGCTACCTGAGCTCGTTCCGACAGGCGCTTGCCCTCCTCGGGGGACGCGTGGGTCCGAGTCCGCGGGTGCTGGTCGTCGGGGCCGGAACCGGCATCGAGTTGGTCACCTTCAAGACGGCGCGACCCGGCTGGCGGCTGACTGGCGTCGACCCATCGGGCCAGATGATCGACATCGCCAGGCACCGGACGCGGGAGGCCGGCGTGGGAGACGGCGTCCGACTCGTCCATGGACACGTCGCCGACCTCGACGAGGACGGCTTCGACGCCGCGACCTGCTTCAACGTCATGCACTTTCTCCCGGACGACGGCGCGAAGCAGACGCTCCTGCGCAACATCGCCCGCCGCCTCGCGCCCGGCGCCCCCTTTCTGCTGTTCGAACTCCACGGCGACCGGAACGGCCCCCGCTTCGACGAACTCTTCGCGGCGTGGAGCCGGTACTGGGAGATCCAGGGGATGGGAGAGGCGGAGCGGGCCGCGTTCCGGGGGAAAATCGACGAGGGCATCCACTGGGCGTCGGAGGCCCGCATCCTCGAGCTGCTGGCCGGGGCCGGATTCGAGGACACGTGGCGCTACTACCGCGCGCTCCTCTACGGCGGCTGGATCTCGCGCCGCCCTCGGTAGGGTCGCCGCCGCGCCAGACGTTCCCGCGGGAACGCGGTTCAGTCCTCCCGTTCGAGTTCGGGGAAGTAGCTGGAGAAGAATCCACGGTCCCGGGTTAGAAAGCGGTCGGCGGCGGCCACGGCGTGGGCGCCGATCAGAAAGTCCGTGATGATCCGGTCCCGGGCCCCTCCGGATTGGCGATACTGTCCCCAGCGCCGCCCCGCATCGTGGGCCATGCCCGCATCGATTGGAGATACGACGACGTTGACCTCGCGCAGAGCCCGGTCCAGCGCCTCCCGGTCCGGGAACGCGGGCGTCAACTCGGCGTACACGACGTGAGAGACGATGATCGCCCCGGCGTCATATGCCTCCACCAGCCACTCCCGCGAGGTGCGGCCGTGACGGTCGTCCGGAAGGAAGATGTCGAGGAGGACGCTCGTATCCACCGCCGTGATCATCGGCCCCGAATCGCCTCGATGTAGTCGTCCGTGTTCCCGCCCGTCCCCAGGATGCCGTACACCCGGTCCACGGGGTGCCCGGCGGCCGTTCTCTTTCGAATGAGAAGGCCCCCTTCCGTTGGAACGAGTTCGACTTCGACGTTGTGATTCATGCCGAAACGGTCTCTCAGCTTCTTGGGGATCGTGATCTGCCCCCGCTCCGATATGCGCATGTTCCGCGTCCAGCGATTCGAGGTATGAAAATTGACGACAGAAAATCATATTTTAACATCCGTACCTTGGGCAAGGGTGGGGCCGGGGCGCAGACGACGGGCCGGCCAGCCCACAGGCGACGGGACCGGCGAGCCCACAGGCGACGGCCCGGCCAGGCGTTGCCTGACGTCGAGTGTTCAGGCAGCATGATGGAGAGGAGGATCAACGAAGGATCAACGAAGGAGCGACCACGTGAGCGCAGGGTCTGCACCTTTGCGGTATGCGCTGACCCTCCTGCTTTCAGCGTGCGGCGGCAGCGTGGGAGAGCCGCGTCCGGAGCCGCCGGGCGTCGCGTCGGTGGAGGTCATCCCCGGCGCCACGTTGATCGTCGGAGAGGGCGGGGAAGCCGACTTCCGGGCAGTCGCCCGAACCGGTACGGGGACGGTGGCGTCGGGCTTGTTCCGGTGGTCGGTGGAGGATCCCGCCGTCGCGACCCTTGTGTCCGAGGCGGCCGCGAAGGCGGTGGTCAGGGGTGTCGCGCCGGGTGTCACGCGGGTGATCGCCACCGTCGATGGCACGCGGGGCAGCGCGACGCTGGAGGTCTTCGTTCCCAAGGAGGTCGCCCGCTACGAGCCGGGGCGGAGCTACTTCGGGCGGAAGGGCTATGTGGAGTACGTTCCAGGGGAACTCCCTCTCATCCTGTCCGCGTCCCACGGGGGAGGGATCGCCCCGGCCGAGATCCCCGATCGCAGGGGCGGAACCCACGTGACAGACACGAACACGCGGGAACTCACGCTTGCGATGCGCGATGCGCTTGTTGAACTGACGGGTCGCGCGCCCCACGTCATCATCTCACACCTCGTTCGACCGAAGCTGGACTCGAACCGGGAAATCGTGGAAGCGGCCGAGGGGAACCCGTACGCCGAGCAGGCTTGGCACGAGTTCCACGATTGGATCGGGACGGCGCGTGCGACGGTGGCGGCGGACTTCGGGGTGGGCCTCTTCCTGGACATCCACGGCCACGGTCACGCGATCGACCGCCTTGAGCTGGGCTACCTCCTCCGCGCCCCGGATCTGAACCAGCCGGATGCGGCGCTCGACCGGGCCGAAGTGATCTCGCGTTCGAGCATCCGGGCTCTGGCGCAGGCTTCGCCCCTCCCCTTCTCGCGGCTCCTCCGCGGCGCCACCTCGCTCGGCGGCTTTCTCGAAGCGGAAGATGTTCCGTCCGTGCCCAGCCCGGAGGACCCGTCACCCGGCGACGCGCCCTATTTTCGCGGGGGATACAACACGCGCCAGCACGGTTCGCTGGCGACCGGCGAGACGGTGAGCGGCATTCAGATCGAGCACCACTACCGCGGCGTGCGGGACACGGATCGGAACCGACGCGACTACGCGGCCCGGGCCGCCCGCGCGCTTCACCGGTACATGCTGGAGCACTACGGGGAGCACTACCGGGGGATCGCGGGTAGTACCCCACCATGAACGGATTGGAAACGCTCCTGCGGCGAGTTGCGCTACCGACCCGCTTCCTCGCGCGCGCAGCGGCGGTCGCGGCGGCGGTCGCGGCGGCGGTCGCAGCGGCGGCTCTGGTGGCGGCGCCCGTCGCGGGCCAGGTGCCGTCTCATGAGCCGCAGGAGTCGACGGTGCTCATGATCTGGGGAGGGATCCGGGTCGACGGGGAACTCGTGCTCGAGCCCGCCTTCGCCTACGAGGGCAGGGTCCGCCCTCCGGGGGGGGCTGGCGACTACCGGGTGCGGGGGCTCGACGGCGAGGGGGAGACGCTGTTCTCGATCCGCTTCACGCCGGGCGAGATCTCGGATGGGAGCAAGGGCTTTTCCTACTCGATTCCCTTCGATCCCGCGTGGACGGAGGTGCTGGACCGGCTGGAACTCAGCGGGCCGGAGGGCGTGACCGCGGTGGACCGGGAGGCGGGCGCGCGGGCGATGATGGTGATCGACCGCGCCACGGGACAGGTGCGGAGCCTCCTGCGCGATGCGGCCGGCGGGCTTCCCGCGGAGCTGGCGGCCGACAGTTCCAGCCTCCGCATCCTCCGCGGACTGCCGCGTCCCCCAGGCTGACCGGGAAAGGTGTACGGCGTCGGCGCCCGTGTTAGCTTGAGCCGCGCCGGGCGGAGGCCCCGTCGGGTCCGCCCCGCTTCCCGGCCGGGTAGCTCAGTTGGTAGAGCAACGGACTTTTAATCCGCAGGTCGTGGGTTCGACCCCCACCCCGGTCATTCTCCCCCGCGCATCGGCGCCACCCGCACACGAGCGCCGCCCCGGGCGCTAGTTCCAGCGATACGCGAGGCGGACGTAGTAGAAACCGCCGTTGGAGCCGAACGGGGAACCCGGACCGTAGCGGTTGCCGGAGAAGGGGGCGCCGGGGTTTTCCGCCGGGTACCGGTTCAGCGCGTTCTGGCCCCCTGCGCTGAGGGTGAGCGCGTCACCGATCGACCACGAGGCCTCGAGGTCGACGAGATGGGCGCCGGGATACGAGAAGTCATCCCGGGAATCGAACCAGCCGGCGTAGTAGCTCACGCGCCCCAGGAGGCTCAACCGGCCGAGCCCGTGTTTCGCCGTGAGAATCCAGCGCGTGCCGGGCAGGCCCCCCTCGAGCTGGCGGATGCGGGTGTCGTCGAGCTTCGCGGGATCGAACTCCGTGACTCTCGTCTGCGTGTGGTTGAAGGCGAGGCTCAGCGCCGTCCCGCCGGCGAGCGACGCGGGCGCGTACGTGGCGAC
Organism: Candidatus Palauibacter australiensis; assembly: GCA_026705295.1. Taxonomy (NCBI): domain Bacteria; kingdom Pseudomonadati; phylum Gemmatimonadota; class Gemmatimonadia; order Candidatus Palauibacterales; family Candidatus Palauibacteraceae; genus Candidatus Palauibacter; species Candidatus Palauibacter australiensis. The sequence goes on along the minus strand of JAPPBA010000113.1, from coordinate 19,508 downwards.
GACGTCGAGACCCTGTGTGCGCGTGCTGAAGTCGTTCGTGAAGAAGCGGAACTCCTGCAGGTTCCGCGCGCTCACGATGCCCTCCTCCACGAGTCTCGTCTGTTCGTCGGGCGTGAGATTGAAGCGCTGCGTGAGCGCGATGCGGTCGGCCAGCGCGACGCGGAAGTAGTCCGCCGTGAGCAGGAAGTCGCCGCGCTCCAGCACGGCTCCGGCCGCGAAGTTGCGGGACTTCTCGGCATCGAGCGGTACCCCGCCCCTGAGCGCCGCAACTCTTGAGGTGGAGGGGATCGTCCCGCTGTTCACCAGGTCCCCGAGGTTGCGGTCGAAGATGGTGGAGACGTTGAAGGCGTTCTGCTGGCCGGGCGTGGGCGCGCGGAAGCCGGTGCTGAGGCTGCCGCGCAGGGCGAGGCCGTCCGTGAGCGCGTACCGTCCCGCGAGCTTGCCGTTCAACGTCGATCCGAAGTCCTCGAAGTCCTCGAAGCGGAGTGCCGCGCCGAGCGTCCAGCGGCTGTCGCGGTAGTCGCGCAGTTCGGCGTCCGCGTAGAAAGCCGTGTTCGTGCGGTGCCAGTCGCCGGCCGCGATGGGGCTGAAGCCGGGAAAGCCGTTGGAACCCGCGCTGAAGCCCTGCGGGGCGAGGCGGCCCAGCGTCCACGACTCGTCCTGGCCGAGTCCGACCGTGAAGTGCTCGTCGCGCCACTCGAACCCGGCGGCCAGGTCGAGCAGGTCGCTCACGGTGTACGCCGCGTCCACGTTCAGGTTGATGTCCACCTGCCGGTAGAGTCCGGGATCGAACTCGGTGGGCGTGGCCGGGCCCAGCGAGGCGTTGACCGTGTTGAAGATGAAGAAGTCCACTTCGTGCTGGCCGTAGTTCCCGCTCACGTCCCATTGGAGGCGCCCGATCTGGCCCTCCACGCCGGCCACGAGCGAGGCGTCGCTCACGTCTCCCCCGAACTGCGGCGTGAAGCCGCCCGGGAACAGCTTCTGGAAGGTGAAGCAGTTCGGATCGGCGAGGACGTGCTGCAGGGCGGCCGGGTCCGGCAGTCCATCGGTGACCCGGACGACAGGGCAGCCGGCGGAACCGTCGAGGACCCCGTCCTGCGCGTCGAGCAGGTCGCCGATGAGGAGCGTCTCGCCGGCGTCCAGGCTGAACACGCCGCTCCGCGTGTTCGGGTTGCGATAAAAGAAGCCCCCCGTGACGCGCTGGCTCGCGTAGTTCGCGTGCGCGTAGGCCTTGGTGCCGCTGCCGAGGAAGTAGCCGAAGTTGCCCCACAGCTTCAGGTCATCCTCGATCTTCGGCGCGCCCCAGATCTGGGCCGGGTCGCGGACGTGCGTGTTCCCGCGGGAGACGAGGAGCGCGGCGTCCGCGCGTTGCACGCTGCGGCTGCTCGAGTTGGAGTGCCCGTACTCGGCGCTCAGGTTCGCGAAGCCCGTCGCGCCGAGGGGCAGTCCCGTGTTCCCGGATATCGTATAGCCTTCGCCACCCCCGTCGCCGAAGCCGCCCCCGCGCACTTCGAGCGCGCCGCCCGACCGGGCGTCCTTGAGATGGAAGTTCATCACGCCCGCGATGGCGTCGGAGCCGTACTGGGCCGAGGCGCCGTCCCGCAGCACCTCCACCTGGCGGAGCGCGATGGCCGGGATGGTCGAGATATCCGGGCCCTGCGCGCCGTCGGCGACGCCGTTGCCGATCCACGTGATGACCGCCGCCCGGTGGCGCCGCTTCCCGTTCACGAGCACGAGCGTATGGTCGGGGGCCAGGCCCCGGAGGTTCGCCGGCCGGATGATCCTCGCCGCGTCTCCGACGGCCTGCGGGTTGACGTTGTAGGAGGGGATCGTCGTTCGCAGAAGGTCGTCGATGTCCGTGTCCCCCTGGTCGAGCAACTCCGAGGGGGCGAGCGCGTCGATGGGGACCATCGATTCCGTGGCGGTCCGGGGTCTCGACCGGCTGCCGACGGCGACGAGGCCGGCGACGGAGATCACGGTCGGAGTCAGGGGGACCTCGAGCACGGCGACGGAATCGACCGCGACGGTGGCTTCCCGCCGCGCGATCGCGTAGCCGAGAAGCCGCACTTCGACCGCGACGGGGCCCGAGGGGAGGTCCGGCATGCGGAAGCGGCCCTCGACATCGGTGATCCCGCCGTAGCCGAGTCCCGGCAGCGCGACCTGCGCCCTCGGCAGACCGGCCCCCGTCTCGGCGTTCCGGACGATGACCTCCAGTCCGCCCTGCGCGAAGACTGCGGCCGGCACCGCCAACAGACCGATCGCCGCAACGACGAAGATCCTCCGCATGCTACGCCTCCTCCGCGTCATTCGGAGCGGTCGAGAGCAGGTGCCGCGTCCAGGTCGCGATGTGTTCCATCTGCCGCTCGCGCTCGCCCGCCCACCGGGGCAGCCGAACGGCATTGGCGACGAGAACGCCACCCCCGCCGAGCCCCATCAGCGTGGGGACCATCAGCGCCGCGCCCACCCTGCCGTCCGCGACCATGATGAAGGCGACGATCACCGCCATGACCAAAAACATGACGCCGACGAAGGTGGTTTCGAGTGCGTCGCCCTTGCGCGTGCCCAGCCGGAGTCGGTGGCCCGCCTCGGTCTGCTCGAGGACCGCGTGCAGGTTCCCGTTGCTCCATTCGCGGATCCCGCCCTCGGCCGTGACCTCGCCCTTCGCGTCGAACGTGGCCCGCAGTTCGGCGACGAGAAACTGCCACTCGCGATCCGTCAACTCCCGGGGGAGCTCAACGATCCGGCCCGCGGAAATCGGAACGCCGAGCAGCTTTCGCCGCGGCACGACGCGCGGCGGCGTATCGAGTTCGGCCGCGGCGGACGCGACGCGCTCCGGGGAGAGCCCGACCTCGAGACCGACGGCCTGGAGTTCGCCGAGCGTCAGTCCGCCGTCCACGGGAGAAGGCAGGCTGGCGCGCTCTTCCTCGGCCGCCTCGGCGGCGCGCGCGAAGACCTGCCGGATCTCTTCTTCCCCGTACCTGCGTTCGCTGTCCATTGCGGCGTGAATCTGTAGTCCATCGGCGGGCGATGGAAAGATGACGATGGCGGAACGGATGATGGCGGAACGGATGATGGCGGAACGGCCCCGGCGGCCGCAGCTTGTCGGCGTGCGCCGCGCCGGGGGGCGCACCGAGCCCGGCGGATAGCGAGACAAGGAGCGGAATGTGACAGCCATCAGGTGGCTTGCGGCGTTCGCGGCCGTAACGGCTCTGCCGAATCATGGATCCGCGGCGGCGCAGACCGCGTTCGGAATCAAGGGAGGGGTGACGTACGCGGACGCCGCCTTCATCGACCAGTTCACATCGGAAGCGCTCCTGCGAAGGGCGGGTGGCGGGTTCGTGACTCTGCCCCTGTCGGAGCGCGCCACGGTCCAACTCGAAGCGCTCTATCTCGAACGGGGGTTCTCGACTTCGGGCCTTCATCAGGATGGATCGAGCACGAGGATGTCCTACCTGGATTTTCCCGTCCTGCTTCGGCTTCGGATGACTCCGGCGCCCGCGCGCGTGCGGCCGATTCTTCTGGCGGGAGCGTATTGGGGACACGAGGTCGGCTGCCGCCTGGAGGGCGGCGTGGCGCAGTTCGAGGAGAGCAACAGTTGCGAGGGGCGGTTCCGGCGGCGCGGCGTTGCGGATGTCGGCCTGGTCGTCGGCGCGGTCGTCGAGGTGGCGGCCATCGACGCCTGGTTCGTGACGCTCGAAGCCCGCTACCACTACGGCGTCCGTAACCTCCACTGGGACCCCGCCTCCGATGGCGCCATGGCGCGCAACCTGTCCGCTCTGGCCGGCTTTGGGGTTCGGGTCGGGGGGTGACCCGGGTCAGCCGTTCAGCCGTCCTCTCGCCGTCCGTCCTCTCGGCCCGTGGTCGGTGGGGCCGGCGGCGCCGTGACCGAAAACGCCTTGATCCCTTCAACGATCCCGCGCGCGGCCCTCTCCGGCGCACCGAGGATGATCTCGCGGTCCCGCGCGCTGGTCATGAACCCCGTCTCGATGATCAGGGCGATCGTCATCGGATGGAGGGCGTGCTCGTACCGGCGGTAGTTGAAGGCGTAGTAGTTCCGCATGCGGCGGGTCGAGACCGGCAGGTTCCTGAGGCCGGTCGCGGCTCCGTAGGTCTCCCGGAGCACGCGCGCCGCGTCCTCCGCCCGTCCCGTGGCGTCGCGCCGCGGGGAGGCGACGCGGTATCCCGACGCGGCGGGGCTGTCGCTCCCGTCCGCGTGGATCGAGATGAAGAGGTGCGCCCGGTAGCCGGGGGGGACGACGGCGGGGAGGATGTCGACCTCGTAGCCCAGCGTCTCGAGTTCCTCGGCCGCCAGCCGGGCGATGACGAGGTTCGCCTCCCACTCGGCGGTTTCCCGCCACCGCGTGCCGTTGTAGCGGATACGGCGGAGTTCCTGCGGGGCTTCGGCGGCGAGCCAGTGACCGGCCTGGAGGCCGATTCGGATGGGGCCGGGAGGGGGTTCCCACTCCTCCGGCGTCGGGATGGGGCCGGGGTACCGGTTGTAGTCCCGCCACGAGCGCCAGCGCTCGCTCGCGGCGGCGGCACGTTCCGCGGTGCGCTGCTCCTGGGCCGCGACGCTGCTCGCGCCGGGTCCCGCGAATCCGGCGAAAAGCACCACGGCGGCGGTGAGTACGGTCAGCTTCAAATCGAGACCTCCTCGCGAGCAGTCCCCACGCCTTCGCCCACGCCCCCACACCTTCGCCCCCACGCCTTCAACCCCCGAACCGCTCGGGGCGTTTGACGCTAACCCGCGCGGCAACGGCGCGGCAACGGCTCGGCAACGGCGGCCCCCGACGTTCTAGCGGCAGTTCAGCCCGGGGCTCGCGGGGAGTCCCTCCGTCGCGGCGGCGGCGAGCGCGTTGAACAGGAGCTTGAACGTGTTGCGCGGCTGGCCGCGGAAGTGCGGCCGGAAGGCGAACAGCACGACCTGGCCGGCGCCGACCTCGACCTGCGCGGCCGCCGGGTAGCCGGCGAGCACCTCCTCGCCGCCCAGCGTCCAGCCGCTCACGAGGAAGTCCGCATCGGCGTAGCACACCGGGGTCGAGACCCGGCCCACGTTGCCCGCCGCCCCACCCGTCCTCTCCAACACCTGGCTGCGGGAAAAGAGGGTCATCGCCTCCTCGTCCATCCCGTAGCCGAGTGGGTGCGAGGGGTCGACCGCGAGCCGAATCACGGAACCCGGGATGAAGAACTCCTGCGAGGAGAGTCCCCGCGCCCGGTTCCGGAAGGGGAGGCCGAAGGTCTCGATCGCGTAATCCACCGCCTGGTCGAGGGCGACGAGCCAGCCCCCGGCCTCGACGAAGGCGCGGAGCGCCGCGGCGCCCGCTTCGCCGAGGCCGCCCGTGTACTCGTCCGGCATGGTGCCCGGCAGGTTCCCGCTCGCGATCCCGCCCGCGGCCTGCGAGGGGAGGAGGATGACGTCAAAGCCCGACAGCTCGCCGCTCCGCACGTCCGCGTCCCACACGTTCTCCCACTCGAAGCCGTACTCGTCCAGCACCCAGCGGGTCCACCCCTCGGGCATCGGGGCCTGCCACGAGCGGTAGATCGCCACGCGCGGAGGCCGTGCCGCGGCGGCGGCGCCGGGGGAGGGCGGGGAGGAGACCCCGGTGAGCGTGAGTCCATGGTCGGCGGCGAGAGCGCGGGCCTCGTCGGCGGACAGGTCGGGCAGCCAGTACGACCCGGCCGGGATCTCGCCGTCCGGCGTCGGGAGCACCTGCACGGTGCGGAAGCGCTCCGGGGTTTCGTCCGCGCCCCCGCCTTCTCCGGGCTCGCCCGCCGCGGAGGAGAGCCCGCGGTACATCGAGTTGGCGTTGCCATGCACCGCGAAGCCGGCCGCCCCCTCGCCGCGGACCTCGCCGATGTCGGTCGAAACCTCACCCCACTCGCCCGGCGGCATCTCGAACGGTTCTTCCACGTTCACCGCCTCCAGGCCCATCTGGAAGCGGAGTTCGTAACCCGTCATGTCGTACGGCGGCTCCGGCGGTCCGCCGGGATACTGGCGCCGGTCGGGGTATTCCTTGGGTTCCATGAGATCGACGACGTACGGCCGGAAGGCCTGGGGCGGAATCACGTACGATCCGGTGGCGAAAGCGAGATCGCCCTCCGGCCCCGCCACCGAGAACGGCTCCGACGCGCGCAGGAACTCGATCCCGGACTGCGACATCAGGCCCATGAACTCGACCACCGCGCCCGGGTCGTGCGAGGCCCGGGGGTCGAGCACGTAGGCGAACGGACCGCCCTCGGCCGCGTTGCCGCGCTCGATCTGGCGCCGGCCCATGAGGTAGTGGTTGAAGAGGTATTCCTCCTTGAGCTTCGCGCCCATGTCAGCCACGGCCTTCGCCGCCGTCATCATGTAGTCCATGGCGTCGCGCAGGTGCCAGCAGCCGCCGAGCCACGGGTTGTTGTAGTTCGTCGACGGCGTCTTCGCGGGCAGGTGCCCGGCGCGCGCGCCGAACGTGTCCGGGATCTCGTCCTCGTCGTAGCAGCGGGGCGTCGCGTAGCCCGCCCCCGCCGTCTCCGTGAGGAACCCGAGCATGTTGTGATAGTCGGGCCCGCCCCTCATGGAACCGTTCCACCACAGATCGAAGACGATGCCGCTGTTGACCCCGCCTTCCCCTCCTCGTCGAAGCGGCGGCGCATCGAATGTCCCATCTGGTTCAGGGAACTCACGACGAGCGGATCGAGGTGCGGGTTCACGGGGTTCTCGAAGGGCGGCATCCAGATCCGCCCGGGGAAGGGGCTCGACTGATGCTGATTATAGACGATCTGCGGAAACCAGTTATGATACAGTTGCCGCGTCACGGCCCGCGTCTCGACCTGCGTCAGCATGTACCAGTCGCGATTGTTGTCGTGCCCGATATAGTGATGATAGAGCTCCGGCACGCGCGCCATCTCGAACTCGCCGCCAACGTTCGACATATACCAGTCGGCGACGATATTCAGACCGTCCGGGTTCATATTCGGCATGAGCAGGACGACCGCGTTCTCCCGCACGCGGCGGGTCTCCGGCGACTCATCCGTGACGAAGTGGCGCGCCATCTCGGGCATCAGCTGCCCGTGCGCGACCTCGGTCGCGTGCAGCCCGCCGTCGATCCACACGACGGCCGCGCCTTCCCGTGCCAGCGCCCGCGCCTCCTCCTCGTCGAGGACCGATCCGTACCCCGCCTCCGGGTCCCGCGCGTAGGCCAGAGTCCGCGTGATTTCCTTGATCCGTTCCAGCCGGCGGAGATTGGACGGCGACGAGATCGCGGCGAGGTAGAGGGGCTCGCCGCGCGTGCTCTCCCCGATCCTTTCCAGCGCCATGCGGTCGGTGGAGGCCGCGAGCGCCTCGAAGTAGGCCTTGATCCCGTCGTAGTTCGTGAGCTTGTAGTCTTCGCCGGGCGCGAACCCGATGATCTCCGCGGGCATCGGCACGTCGGCGGTGCCGCCGCCCCCCGTCGAGCAGCCCGCGATCAACGCGGCGCCGATCCACGATCCGACGACCGTGCGCCACCTGGCGGTCGGAGAGAGTTCCCTCGCGATCATCGGCTCCGTCCTCCCGTCTCTAGACAAACCCATACCGGGAAGAAATGGTCACGATGCTCAACGTGCAATCCGTCAGTTCGGGATGATCTGAACCACCTGGCCGTTGCGGTCGACCACGCGGATGGGGCCGCGGAGGATGTCGTCGCCGTAGGGGATTCTGCGTTCGGGCGTGGCGCGAGCGGCGCCCGGGCCGGGGATCCGGTAGATCTCGGCGAGCCCGATCTTGACCGCATACCCGAGATCCGCCAGCGACTGGACCGTGATGAGGCTCAGGAGGTCGCGTTCTCCCACCGCCTGGAAGGGCGTCATCAACTCGTGGGCCAGTACGGATTCTCGCCAGTGGGAGTCCGCCGACCCGGGTCCCGCCGTGTTTTCGACCGGTACTTTCTCGCCGTCGTCGTAGTTCGCTCCGCCCCGCTCGTCGAACGCGGCGATGGCCAGCGGTCCCGTGAAATGCGTGTCGGCCCCCGAGTTGTGCATGGACGGGTTCCGGAGCAGGCCGTGGTCGACCCACACCGTCCCGATCCCCAGGACGTGGCCGATTTCGTGCAGGATCACCTCCTCGACATCCTTGAGGTTCCCTCTCTCCTCGAGCCGCGCGAGGTCCGCCGCGTCGAGTTCGAGGGCGCCGACGGAGGGCAGACGGGACCCGGCGCGGATGACGCACGGGCCGGCCCGGGCCAGGAGGCCGTCTTCGCCGTCGATCTCCCGGACGGTCGCCACGATCGCGATGTCGTCGACGGTGCCGATGCGCTGATCGGTCGTGATGTCCCAGCATCCCGGCGCCACATCCTGGCCGAGCGGGACATCCGCCAGCTCCGTGTCCGCGAGTATGGCCGTCCAGAAACGCACGGCCTTGGCGAAGGCCTCCGCCTGCGACTCCGTCACGTCGTCGAGGAGGATGAGATCGATGTCGAAGGGCCGTGACGCCGCCTCTCTCACGATCACGGGAAAGGAAAGCTCCGCGGTCGCGCCCGGCGGGTCGGTCGCGGTCAGGGTCACGGTCGTGGCACCCGCGGCGACGGGGGTCAGCGTCACGACGCCCCGGTCGGCGGCCACCGTCGCCACGGCGGCGTCGGCCGTGGCGCCGGAGATGCGCACGGCGGCGCCCTCGGGATCCCGGAAGTAATCCGACGCCGTGAACGTGGTCGGGTGGGCGCCCGACTGCATGCGCTGGGGCGCCACCTCCCGCTCCGGCACAGGCGGCGCGTTCGTCCCCTCCCCGAAGAGGATGAGCGGGTCGCCCAGTCCGATCTCGATGCCCGTCACCCCTCGCGGGACCGCGGGCGCCGGGCCCGCCACCACCTGCACCTCGTCCTGGCCACCCTCCGTCGCGGTCACGGTGATCTCCGCGCTCCGTTCGCTCCCTGCTTCGAGGACCGCCATCTCCGCCGAGAGCGCGCCCCCCCGGGCGGTGAGCGGAACCGTCGCGGCGAACGGCGCTCCCTCGGCCACGGCGAGCGCGATCCGGGCAGGACCCGTTGCGGCGGGGTCCGGGTTGTCCGTGCGCTCGAGTTCGAGGGCGAGCGCGAACGGGGCACCCGGGTTAGCCGCCAGGAGCAGCGTGTCGAGACTGGACAGGCCGACGAACATCCGCTCCGGAAGCGCCGCCAGACGGTTCCTGTCCAGCCGAAGCACGCGGAGCGCGGAGAGGCCCGAGAGCAGTCCGGCGGGCAACTCGGCGAGCTGGTTGCCGTACAGACGCAGCGACTCCAGGCGTGAGAGGCCCGAGAATGCACCCTCCGGGAGCGCTTCCAGGCGGTTCCTGTCCAGCCGCAATTCCGTGAGGCTGCCAAGGCCCGCGAAGACGCCGGAGGGAAGCGTATCGAGCCCGCTGTCCTGGAGCAGCAGGCTCTCCAGTTCGACCAGGCCGGAGAAGACGCCCTCCTCCAGCGCGCCTATGCGGCCGTTGGCGAGATAGAGCCACTTCAGCCTGGCGAGTCCCGCGAACACGTCTTCCCCGAGGATCGTGAAATCGTTGGCGCCCAGGTGCAGCCGCTCGAGGCTCGCGAGTTCCGAGAAGGCGCCGGCCGGCAGTGTGGCGAGCGCGTTGGCACGCAACTCCAGGGTCTCGAGGGACGGGAGTCCGGCGAACGATTCGGCCGACAGCGTGGTCAGCGCGTTGTCGCCCAGGTCCAGCGTCTTCAGGCGGGCGAGGCCCGCGAACGCGTCGGCGGGCAGCGTCTCGAAACCGTTATTCCGCAGGCGCAGCGTCTCGAGGCTCGTGAGATCGGCGAATACGCCCACCGGAAAGGCGGTGAAGCCGACGCCGGAGAGATCCAGGTTTCGGAGGTTGTACAGGCCGGAAAGATCGCCCGGCCTCAGGGTGGGTATCGCGATGCCCGCGAGGTTGAGCGTCGTGACCCCCAGGTGCTCCGTCGTCACGGACGAGCACCGGTCGGCGCGGCTCCGGACAACGAGAGCGTCCCGGATCTCCGGAGTCCGGTCGCAGACGCCTTCCGCGATCGTCACCTGCGTCGAGGTGGTCGCTCCCAGTCGATATCCCGCGTCCGTCGCCGGCGCATCCAGGCTGAAGAGGAAGGCTTCGCGCGCGGGCTCGATGTCGTCGTCGTCCAGGATTGCGATCCGGACGTCGGCGACGCTCGTCCCGGCGGCGACGGACACCGACCCATCGGCGCGGTAGTCCGCCGTGTCCGCGTCCGCGGTGGCCGGGTCTCCGTCCGTGCCCAGCGTGTAGCGGACGATAATGGGCGAGGCCGGCGGGGGATCGAGACGGACCGATACGACCGCGTCGAGGCCCTCGAATGCGCCCCCCGCCGGGGCGCCGACCGTCGCCACCGGCGTCCGCGGGGGTTCGGGCTCCGGCCCCGGGTCGGTGCTGCCGCCGCCGCACCCTGCGACCGTCGCCGCGACGCAGACCAGCGTCCACCTGCTCGGTGTCGGATCCACCATCAAGTCACCGTGAAGGCGCGCCGTAACCGGCCGCCTCGTCCAGATCCGCGTGTACGAAGGCGGACTCCATCCGCATGATCTCCTCCGGGGAAGCGCCGAAACCCGTCGCGGTCCTGGTCACTCCCCGCACGCGCCCGCCGCCTCATCGGCGGAGACGTAGCCGTCGAGGACATCTTCCCGTACCCGGTCGGTCGGGCGCCGTGCCGGGTCTCCGAGGCCGCCGCCCCCCGGCGTCTCCAGAACGATGCGCCGGCCGGGGGGGACGATCTCGCGGCCCTTGGGCCGGAACTCGCCCACGCCCGGCACATGAACTCGCCCCGCGGCCCCGTCCCCGCCCCCGTCGCGCCCGCGGGCCGGATTGCGCACCCGCTCGAACATCTTCGAGACGGCGAACGCCTCGCCGTCCGCATGGGAGATCTCCATCACCTGGCCGAGGCCGCCCCGGAACTCGCCGGGGCCGCCGGAGTCGGGGAGATACTCCTTCCGCCAGAAGATGAGCGGCGCGACCGTTTCGGTGATCTCGATCGGCGTGCTGCGGACCCCGGAGGGGAAGGCCGTCGCCGAGAGCCCGTCCTTCCCCGGGCGGGCACCGGTGCCGCCGGCGTGGAAGGGGTTCACGACGAACTCCGCGCCGCCGTACCGGTAGGCGCCGGTCAGTCCCGGCCCCGCCATGATGACGGGGTTCCAGAGGCACGACGCGCCTTCCGCGGGGACGGCTCCGGGTGCCAGCGCCTGTTCGAGGCAGCCGAGGACGACGTCCGGCAGCATCTGTCCGATCGCGTGGCGGGCGGAGACGGCGGCGGGAGGGGGCGCGTTGAGGAGCGATCCGGGCGGGGCGGTGACGTCGATCGCCGCCAGCGACCCCGCGTTGTTCGGGACCTCGGAGCCGACGATGCAGCGCACGCCGAACGAACTGTAGGCGCGCGTGTAGGTCACCGGCACGTTGATGCCGCGCGACGACATCGGCGAGGTGCCGTCCCAGTCGATCCCGATGGTCCCATCGGGCAGGACCGTGAGCGCGCACACGAGGTCGAGGTCTTCATCGTAGCCGTCGATCCGCATCCGGTTCCGATACGTTCCCGGGCGGAGCGCTCCGATCCGCTCCCGCATCGCCCGCCGGGAGGTGGAGATGATCGTCTCCGCCAACGGCTCCAGCGAATCGATTCCGAACTCCGCCATCATTGCCACCAGCCGCTCGCACCCCGTGCGGTTGCAGGCGGCCAGCGAGTAGAGGTCGCCCTGGGCGACATCCGGGTCCCGCACGTTCGCCCGCACCAGCCGCATGAGCGTCTCGTCCACCCGTCCGCCGCGGATCAGGTATCCGATGGGGAGGCGGATCCCCTCCTCGAACACCTGGTTCGCGTCCGCCCCGAAGCCGCGGCCCCCGACATCGGCGATGTGACTCGTGGCCGCGAACAGCGCCACCGGGCGCCCGTCCAGGAAGGTCGGCGTGACGACCGTGAAGTCGTTGAGGTGTCCCGTGCCCTCCCAGGGATCGTTCGTGATGAGGACATCGTCCTCGCGCAGCGTCTCCGCGGGGAAGTCCCGGAGGAAGAACCCGACGGAGGCGGCCATCGCATTGACGTGACCGGGCGTGCCCGTGACGGCCTGCGCGAGCATGCGCCCGGAGAGGTCGAACACGCCGGCGGAGAGGTCGCCTGCCTCCCGCACCGGGGTTGAGAAGGCGGTGCGCACGAGCGTCCGGGCCTGCTCCTCCACCACGGACAGCAGCCGGCTCCACATGATCTGTCCTTCGAGCGCCGCGATTCCCGTTTGCGCGCCTGCCGCGCCCGCGCCCGCCGCTCCCTCGGCTACCCTCCGCTCCGCTGCTTTCCGCTCGACGAGGAGGTGGCCGCCGGCGACGGCCCGCGCCTCCCAGCCGTCCGGGACCACGGTCGTCGTCTGATCTTCGGCGATCAGGGCCGGGCCCTCGACGCGGGTTCCCTCCGCGAGCGCTCCCCGCGTGTGAACCGCCGCCGCCATCGACTCGCCGCCGGGCCCGTCCCACAGCTCGGTCCAGCGTGCGGGCTCCGGTTCCTCCGCGGCCGCTCGCCCCCCGAGTGACGTTCCCGCGGGAACGTCGGCTTCGGCCAGTTGCCCAACTGGCTGGGTCCGTTCACGGGATGACGTTCCCGCGGGAACGTCCGCGGCCACTGCCGCGGGAGCCGACACGACGAGCGTCCAGCTCAGAACCTCGATGTCGAGTCCCGGGATCGTGCGTCCATACACCGTCTCGTAGCCGCGGTCGAACGCGTCGCGCAGCGCCGCCCCGTCGTCGAGGTCGCCGGGGAGGTCGACGCCGATCTCGTGCCCCTGCCCGACATAGCGCATGTAGGCCCGCGTCTTCTCGCTCGTCTCCACCCCTGGCGCCCCCCGCGAGACCACGGCCTCCGCCTCCGCCCTCATCTCATCGAACACTTCACGCACGACGGCGGGATCGAACCCGGACAGACGCATGTAGCGGCTGCGCACGACTTCATAGGAAATGGGCGCGAGGAGGAAGCCGACGGCCGACCCCACCCCCGCGTCGGCCGGCACCAGAAAGCGGTCGACGTCCAGCTTGTCCGCCAGGCGCGCCGCGTGGATGGGGGCGGAGCCGCCGAAGGCGATGAGCGTGCGTCCCGCCACGCCCTTCCCCCACTCGATCGCGTGGGTACGGGCGGCGTTGGACATGTTCTCGTCCACCATCTCGCTGATCCCGAGCGCGGCGGGCCTCGCGTCGAGCCCGAGTCCGTGCCCCACCCGGGATTCGATCACGGCCTCGGCCCGCCCCCGGTCGAGGGAAATCGAGCCGCCGGCAAAAAACTCCGGATCGATCCGCCCCAGGACGACATCGGCGTCCGTCACCGTGGGCTTGTCCCCGCCTCGCCCGTACGCCGCCGGCCCCGGCTCCGACCCGGCGCTGCCCGGGCCGACCTGGATCCGCTCCAGGTCGTCCACGCCGGCGATCGACCCGCCCCCGGCCCCGATCTCCACCATCTCGATCACGGGAATCCGCACCGGCAGGCCGCTCCCCTGCTTGAAGCGGTAGCTGCGCGCGACCTCGAACGTACGCGAATGGAGCGGCCGCCCGCCGTCGATCACGCACAGCTTCGCCGTCGTCCCGCCCATGTCGAAGGAGAGGACATCGCCGAGGTCGAGGCTCCGCGCGAGGTGGCTGGCGAGGATCGCGCCCCCGGCCGGCCCGGACTCCACGAGGCGGACGGGTGCCGCGACCGCCGTCTCCAGCGTGGTGAGGCCCCCGCCCGACGTCATGAGGAGGAAGGGGCAGGCGAGCCCCGACTCGCGCAGCGAATCCGCGAGCCCCGTCAGGTAGCGGGCCATGAGCGGCTGGACGTAGGCATTCGCGCAGGCCGTGGACTGCCGCTCGTACTCACGCACCTCCGGGCACACGTCCGAGGCCAGCGTCACCGGCAGCCCCGGCCGCCACGCGTCGAAGATCTCCCCGATCCGCCGCTCGTGCGCGGGGTTCGCGTACCCGTGAATGAGCCCCACCGCGACGGACTCCACCTCTTCCGCCTCGAGCGTCGGGAGGAGCGCCCGCACGGAATCCTCCTCGAGCGGGATGAGGACGCGGCCGCGGTGGTCGACCCGCTCCTCCACCGGGAGCCGGAGACGGCGGGGGACGAGCGGGGCAGGGCGGTCGACCCCGATGTCGTACTGCTCGAAGCGGTTCTCGTGCGCCATCTCCAGCGCGTCGCGGTGTCCGGAGGTCACGATCAAGGCCGTGCGCGCGCCCCGCCGCTCGATGATCGCGTTCGTGGCCAGGGTCGTGCCGTGGATGACGAGACGGACGGCGGAGGGCGGGACCTCCGCCAGCCCCAGCACCTTGCGCACGCCCGCGAGGACGCCCCGCTCGGGCGCGGCGGCGGTCGTGAGCACCTTCGTCGTGACGAGGCGCCCGCCGGCCTCGAGCGCCACGTCCGTGAAGGTCCCGCCGATGTCGATGGCGAGCCGGGCGCCCATCACCCGTCTTCGCGCAGCGGCACCGTGTAGTTCAGCGCGAGGCGCCCGCCGTCCGTGTAGATCGTCTCGCCCGTGAGGTACGAGGCGTAGTCACTCGCGAGGAAGACGGCCACCGTCCCGATCTCGCCCGCGTCCCCGAACCGTCCCAGCGGCGTGCGGGAGAGGATCGTGCGCCGCGCCTCCTCGTCGGCGATCACCGAGTCGAGGATGTCGGTGACGATCGTGCCCGGCCCGATCGCGTTGACCCGGATGTCGTGCGGCGCGAGCGCGAGCGCCATCACCTTCGTGAGCTGCATGACCCCGCCCTTGGAGGCCGCGTAAGCGAGCTGGTTCGGGATCGTCACCACGGCGTTCGTCGAGGACATGTGGATGATCGACCCCTTCACCCCGCGCGCCACCATGTCTCGCGCCACCAGACGTGAGACGAGGAAGGTCCCGCGCAGGTTCACGCCCAGCACCCGGTCGAAGTCCTCGACCTCGGCGTCCAGAATCGAGCCCGCCGCGATGATCCCCGCGTTGTTGAGCAGGATGTCGCAGCGGCCGAAGCGTTCCGTGCAGGCGTCGAGCAGGGCCGCGCAGTCGCGCTCCTCGCTCACGTCCGCGCGCACGGCGAGCGTCTCCCGCCCCGTCTCCTCCGCGATGCGGCGGGCCGTGTCCGCGCAGCGCTCCTCCAGCACGTCCCCCAGCACGACATCCGCCCCGTGACGGGCGAAGGCGAGCGCGCACGCGGCGCCGATCCCCTTCGCCGCCCCCGTGACGATGGCGGTCTTCCCCTCGAGTGTGATCACGCTGAGCCCTTCCTGGTTCGTTGATCCCGAGTTGACCGCCGAAGCGAAGCTGGGGAGGTCGGAGCGACGGTCCCATGGTATCGACGAAAGCGACGTGTGGCATGCGGCGACAGAATCTCACCGAGGTCGGGTCACCAAGTCTACCTCTCGTGCCTCGGCCCTCGACATGGTATCTTAATGAAATATACCAGTAACACGGAGTATACCATGAAGAAAGAGAACCGGAACTCGCCGACCGATGCTCCGCCGGATCCCATGTCCGATCCGTTGCCCGACACCGAACGCGTGACGATCGACGAAGCCGGCCGGCTGGTGGTCCCCGCCCGCTTTCGCCGCGCACTGGACATTCGGGGCCGGCAGCAACTGATCATGGCCCTGGAGGGCGACACGATCCGGCTGCGCACCCCCAGCGCCGCACTCGCGCGGCTGCAGGCCATCGCGCGCCGGCACTGGAAGGGCTCCGGGAGCGTCGTCGATGAATTCATCCTGGAACGGCGAGCCGAAGCCGCCCGTGAATGAAGCGTTCGAGACCGTGCTTGACGCCTCGGCCGTCCTGGCGGCGCTGCTAAAGGAACCGGGGGCGGTTCGCGTCGAACGCGCGCTCAGGCGAGGAGCCGCGATGTCGTCCGTGAACGTGGCCGAGGTTGCGGCGCGTCTCTCGCAAGACGGCTGGTCCTCGGGGGACGTGTCGAGCGTCGTCACGGGAATGGGCATCGAAGTCATCCCCTTCGACCGGCGAACCGCCCTGCTCAGCGGCGCCTATCGCCCGCGAACGCGGCGTCACGGCCTCGGACTGGGTGACCGGGCATGCCTGGCCACCGCACGCAGCCTCGGTCTCCCGGCCCTCACCGCCGACCGGAGCTGGGCCGCCCTCGAGATCGACGGCGTGACCGTCGTGCAGATCCGGTGACGGCCAGTTTGTGGTCACGGTGTGGTCTTGAAATTGGAGCGTGTGATGCTGCATACTGAGTCCGTGAAGCGCAGCCGGGAGCGATCCGCCATGGAACTCGCAATACGTGAGGCGAAGGCCCGCCTCTCCGAACTCGTCGCCGCCGCCCGCAGCGGCGAGCGCGTGATCATTACGAAACACGGTCGCCCCGCGGTCGAACTCGTTCGCTGCGACCACGGCGGCGGGATCGATTTCGACAAGCTGGAGGCAGCCCGCCGTCGGCTCGGCATGGAAGGGGATCGCGAGCGGTGGCCTTCGGAGTACGACGATCCGGCGTTCAGCCGCCGGGTGCTGGGTCTCGATATCGAGTAATCGGCCGACGATGCGTGTACTCCTCGATACGTCCTATCTCTACGACTTCATGGAAGCGCCGGGGCGATTCCATGAGTCCGAGCGCCGGTTTCTCGCCGCCCGCGATGCCCGCATCCACGTGAGCGCGGTGTCCATCTGGGAGATGCGGCTCAAGCACCGTGCCCGTCGCGCGTCGGGCGCCCGCAAGAGTCCTTTCGCACCGCAGGACGTGCTCGCGCTGCTGGAAGATCAGGACGTGACGTTCCTGCCCATGACGATCCTCGATGCTGCGGCCTCGCTGGAGCCGCCCCTCGACCACGGGGACCCGTTCGACGAACTGCTCCTGGTCCAGGCGCAGCGGCAGGGCCTGATGCTGCTCACGACCGACCGGCGTCTCGCCGACCATCCGCTCGCTGTGGCTGCAGAGGAGCCAGGCTAGAACGCATCCCTCAGCGCCGTTCCTGCGCATTCCCGCGGGAACGCACCGGGAACGCGTGGCATGGCAGGGGGACGGTTCATTAGGGGACCAGTGCGCCTGGTCGCTCCTTCACGTGACGGCGCATCCAGTCGAACATCTCCCACACGGTGTGCAGGACCGATTCGCGGGCCCGGTAGCCGTGGCTTTCGTGGGGCAGCATCACCAGGCGGACGGTGCCTCCCAGCCCCTTCACGGCGTGGTACATGCGCTCGGACTGGACGGGGAAGGTCCCGGAGTTGTTGTCGATGACGCCGTGGGTCAGGAGCAGCGGTTCGTTGATCTTCTCCGCGTGCATGAAGGCCGACATGCGGAAGTAGACCTCCGGCGCCTCCCAGAAGGTGCGGCGCTCGTACTGGAAGCCGAAGGGCGTGAGGCTCCGGTTGAAGGCGCCGCTGCGCGCGATGCCGGCGGTGAAGTCGTCGGAGTGCGCCAGCATGTTGGCGGTCATGAAGGCTCCGTAGCTGTGGCCGGCGATCCCGACCCGGTCGCGGTCGGCCACGCCCATCTCGACGAGCCTGTCCACCGCGGCCTTGCCGTTGGCCACCAGCTGCTCCACGTAGGTGTCGTTCGCCGCAAAGCCGCCCACGATCGGCATCGCGGCGTCGTTGAGCACCGCATACCCCTGCGTGAGGAGCAGGAGGTGCGAGGCGCCGGAGATGGTCGTGAAGCGGTGAGCCGAGCCCCTGACCTGACCCGCGCCGTCCTCGTCGGCGAACTCGCGTGGGTAGGCCCATACCAGGACCGGCAGACGCTGTCCGGGCTCGTAGTCGGCGGGCAGGTACAGCTCACCCGATAGCGGGATGCCGTCGTCGCGCTCGTAGTAGATCTTGCTCTTGGTGATCCCCGCGAGCTGGGGCTGGGGGTTGGGGAAGGAAGTGAGGGCCGTGCGCTCGTCGTTCGCGGTCGCGACGAGGTGGTAGTTTGGGGGCTCCTCGCTGGTCTCTCGCCGGATGACGATCCGGCCGGCGCGTGCGTCCGCGAGACCGACCACGGTCTCGTAGCTGTCCGCGCCCGAGTGGAAGAGTCGCTGCCGCTCGGCGGTCGCCAGATCCAGCCGGTCCAGGAATGGCCGGTCTCCTTCCGGAGATCCTCCGGGGCCCGCCAGAAAGATGCTTGTGCCGTCCATGTGGACGACCGGCTTGCCGGCCCCGTCCTGCTTCATGACCGGGTCGCCCGGATTGCCGTACCAGTCGTCCGTGCTGCGGTCCCAGAGGAGCGCGGGCTGGCCGCCGGGAGCGCCGGGAGCGTCAGCCTGCACGGCCCAGGCGCGGGTCCGCCGTGTCGGCCAGTCGAATTCGTAGACCAGGGCGGTCTCGCCGTCCTCGCCCCACAGAACCGGATAGCCGAATCCGAAGGCGCCCGAGCCCAGGCGGTGCTCGGTGCGGACGAGTTCGGTGCCCTCTCCGTCGAAGGGCGCCGCGAGAGTCAGCACCCGGTCGCGGTGAGGCACGTCGAGCGCGGGGTTGCCGCCGTCGAGGGCTTCCACATAGGCCAGCGTGGCGGGCACGCCGGGGCGCCAGGAGAACTGGCGGAGACCAGCGCGGCGAAAGCCCAAGTGCTCGGGGCCGCCCTCGTCCAGCGGCAGCGTGGCGAGCGTGCGCAGCGGCGCGCCGTCCCTGCCGAGGACTTCCACCTCCCTGGCGAAGCGGGAGTCGGGCACGAGGTACGAGTAGGGGCGAACCGTGCGGACGGACAGGTAGTAGTCGCCGCTGGGCGAAGGGTCGAGGGATTCATAGACCGCCGGGGCGCCGATGGCTTGTGCGGCTCCGGTGGCGGCGTCGACGAGGGCCGGCTGCGACGTGAGGTAGTAGTCGAAGAGCGCCTCGTCGTGGGCGTCTTCCAGCAGGTCCTGGAAGGTCCAGGAGGGGGCCGCCTCGCCGCCGGATTCCTGAGTGATGGGGCCGACGGGGATCGCCGCCGGGGTGGGCGCGACGCCGCGGCCAGCGGGGACGAAATGGCAGAGCAGCGAACGGCTGTCGGGCATCCAGGCGCAGGGTTCGCCGCGGGCACCGTTCAGCGATGGGCTCGTAAGGGCGCGCGCGGCGCCCGTTTCCGGGTCGGCGAGCCAGAGGGCGACGCCGTCCGAGGTCGTTCGCGTGAAGGCGAAGCCGTCGCCCGCAGGTGACCACAGCGGTGGTCCCAAGCCGTCCTCGGCGCCGGTAACGTCGCGCGTGTCGCCGCCGTCCAGATCGACGACCGAGAAACGCACGAACGGCGGCGCGGCGTGCATGCCGTTGGTGACCGGACTGATCCTTCGTCCGGCCAGCCGCAGCATCGGCGCGGCCAGGTCCGCGATCCCGGGCATGCTCTCGCTGTATGCGAGGATCATCCGGTCACCGGACGGACTCATCGCCGCCTGGGGGAACGGCGGGGCCTCGAGGATGTCGACGACGTCCGGAGGTGGTGTACGGTAGGCTTCCTGCGCGGCCAACCGGTCGGATGGCGGCAAAAGCAGGGTGGCGAGTGCCACGAGTGCAGGGATGGGGGCGGCGAAGCGACGGATCGACATGGTGCAAGCTCCCGCGCGGATGGGTCCGGTTGCGCTCATAGTAGGCCTGGCAAGCCGGGCGTGACAGCGATGGGCGTACGGCGTTTGCTCCCA
>JAPPBA010000112.1 GCA_026705295.1 Candidatus Palauibacter australiensis | reverse complement strand
TCAGGTCCTCGGCGAAGTCGGACATGTGCTCGCCGATCTCTTCCACCGCGTCGGTGATGCTGGCCGCGATGTCGTCGGCGGCATCGCGCAGGTCTTCCCGCACTTCCGCTTCGTCCCGCGACTCGTTGTCGCCGAGGAAGATGCAACCCGCCGACGTGAAGCCGCAGAACAGGGCGCCCGCGAGGGCGATCCGCCGCGAAGGGCGGCCGAGAGAGTGGCGATTCCGGGACATCTTTTCCTCCAGACGCTGAAAGCGGGTTTTGCAGGCGGCGCGGCTGCGTATCGCCGCGCGGCCGGGCCACCGCTACGGGCGACGCGGGGGCCTGTGCGCGCCTACGCGCCTCGCCGTGAGGAAGTGTCAGACCGCCGCGACCCGGAGGCGTCGCGCACCGGGGCCGGACCCCTCGGCCCGTTGACCGGCGACCGGAGCGGCTCGATGGTGTTGCCATGAACGACCCCCCGTCCCGTTCCGCCCTTTCGCCGAAGGCTCGCATCGCGGCGCTGGCTCGCGATGACAAGTGGTTCCTGGGGGGACTGGACGGCGTGGTGTGGGCGCCGCCGTTCCCGCGCTGGCTGCACCGGCCGGGGTTCTGGGATCCGGCGCACCTGCTGCAGCACGAGGTCGGGCCCGGGTTCTCGGTGGCCCTCACAGGCTCCGACGGACGGGAGAGCCGGCTCCGTCGAGCGGCGCCCGGCAGGGGCGGTGGCGAGCCGGCCCCCGGCAGGTGCAGGTGGCGGCCCGGGCGGCTGATCGTCGGGTGGCTGGACGACCGAGACGTCCTCGTCGAGGAACGCCGCCAGGTGCTGCCGGGCGGAATCCTGGAATCCGCATGGGACATCCCCGGCGGCTTCGAGGGCCATCTCGTCGGCTTCACCGCGCAGCCGGCGGACGCGACGGCCGGGGTGGCGCCCACGGCGGACGGCGTGGGCTGGACGCGGACCGTCTCGGACCGGCGGGGGCAGGAACTGGTCCTGCGCATGGAGCTCGCGGGCTCCGTTTCGCCCGCATGGCGGCGCATCGCGCCGTCCGAGGGTCGCGGAGCGCCCGAATGGCGGCACTCCCCCTTCGCGGAGGAGGGCGGAGGCGGCGCGGGGAAGGCGGCGGACGCGCGCCGCTCCGGGTGGATCTGGATCGCCGTCGCTCTTCCGTTGGCGGGCGTCAACGACGGCGGCCCGCCGACGCTCCGGCTGACGCTCCAGCTCCCGAGCACCGCACCCCGACGCGCGCCGTCAACGTCCCCGGCGCCAGCGTCCCCGGCGCCAACGTCCCCGGCCCCAGCGTACCCGACATCCGCGCCCGGCGAGACTGGGGCGACCTCCGCCTGGGAGTCCTTCTTCGGAGACTTCCCCCACTTCCGGTGCGGCGATCCGTATCTGGACCGCACTTTCGACTACCGCATCTACGGTCTCGGCCTGAACCGGATCGAGGGTCCGTGGGGCCCGGTGCGGCGCCCCGCCATCGCCGAGGGCCCGGAGTACTTCCACGTGCCGATCGCCTACAGCGCGCAGTGCCACATGATGGAGATGCGTTGGCGGCAGGGCGGTCGCGAGGCGTGGGGCTCACTCCTGAACTTCGTCGACAACCAGAAGCCCGGCGGCTCCTTCCACGGGCGCCTCTATCCGGAGCGCCTCGAGGGGACCGACTTCTACCACGCGAACTGGGGCGACGCGCTGCTGGCGGTCGATGACATGCACCCCGATGCGGCGGCGCTGGCCCGCTGCTACGAGGGACTGTCGCGCTACGCCCGCTGGCTCGTGGCGGCGCGCGACCCGGAGGCGTCGGGGATGTTCACCGTCACGAACCACTTCGAGACGGGACAGGAGTACATGTCGCGCTACATGGCCGTGGACGAGGAGGCGGACGTGGCGGGGTGGCGTCCCCGGCTGCGGCTCAAGGGGATCGACGTCACGGTGTACGCGCACCAGTTGTTTCGCGCCCTCGGCACGGTCGCGCGTCGTCTGGAGCGGTCCGGTGACGAGGCCGAGTGGCGCGGGCTCGAGGCCCGGTGCCGGAGGGCGATCGACGAGCGCATGTGGTCGGCGGAGGCCGGGCTGTTCACGGACGTGGACGGACGCACCGGCGAGCGGACCGGCGTGAAGGCGGCAGTGGGCTTCTATCCGCTGCTCACCGGAGGGGTCGAGGGCGCGCGGCTCGATGCCCTTCTCGATCACCTCGAGGATCCGGCGACGTTCGGCACGCGCTTCCCCCTGCCTTCGTCCAGCGTGGACGACCCGCGGTTTTCGGCGGAGGGCATCTGGCGCGGGAAGCGCCGCAACTGCCCGTGGAACGGACGCGTCTGGCCGATGACGACGAGCCATGTGATCGAAGGGCTGCTGCGCTGCTCGCGCGGCGGGAACTCGCGGGCGAACGGGCGGGCGGGCGCGCTGGCGGCCGACATGCTGCGTCGTTTCGCGCGCATGATGTTCACCGATGGCGACGCTTCGCGCCCGAACTGCTTCGAGCACTACAACCCGCACACGGGGCGCGCGTGCCACTTCCGGGGGATCGACGACTACCAGCATTCGTGGATCCTCGACCTGCTGGCGCGCGGATTCGGCGGGCTTCACGTAGACGCGAGGGGCGTCGAGGTGCGGCCGCTGCCGAACGGTCCCGCGCACGTGTCGCTGGGACCGGTCATCGCGCGCGGGCGCACCGTGTCCGTCGACGTCGCGCCCGAACGGGTGAGCGTGGAGGTGGACGGCGAGCGGTTCGACGGGCCGCGCGGCGAGGCGCTGCGGGTGCCGTGGATCCGGTGGGTCTCGTGACCCGCGCGCCGCAGGGCGTGGAGCTGCGCGGCGTGGAGAAGCGCTACGGCGACGTCGCGGCCGTCCGGGCGCTGGACCTGGAGGTCCGGCCGGGAGAGCTGGTGGTGCTGGTCGGACCTTCGGGGTGCGGGAAGAGCACGCTGCTGCGCCTCATCGCCGGGCTCATCGAACCCACGGCCGGAGAGGTGTGGATCGGGGGGCGGCGCGTGGACGACGTCGAGCCGGGCGCTCGCGACGTGTCCATGGTGTTCCAGAGCTACGCGCTCTACCCGCACATGACCGTGGCCGGGAATCTGGGCTTCGGCCTGCGGGTGCGCGGCACGCCGCGCGACGAGATCGAGCGGCGCGTCGCGGACGCCGCCGCCGCGCTCGGCCTTTCCGAACTGCTGTCGCGGAAGCCCGGCCAACTGTCCGGCGGACAGCGCCAGCGGGTCGCGCTGGGGCGGGCCATGGTCCGGGACCCGGGCGTGTTCCTGTTCGACGAGCCGCTCTCGAACCTGGACGCGGAACTTCGCCTGCGGACGCGCGACGAGATCGCCGCCCTGCACCGGCGCCTCGGCACGACGATGATCTTCGTGACGCACGACCAGGTGGAGGCGCTTTCGCTGGGCCAGCGGGTCGCGGTGATGGACCGCGGCCGGCTCCAGCAGGTGGGCACGCCGGAGGAGGTCTACCGCCGGCCGACGAACCTGTTCGTGGCGGGATTCGTGGGGTCGCCACCCATCAACCGCATCCTCCTGTCCCGAGACGAGGGGGGCCGGCTGGCGGGCGGTCCGTTCGCCCTGCACGGGTCGCCCGGCCTCGACCGGGCGACGCTCGGGGTGCGGCCGGAGGACCTCGCCGTCGTCCCAGGCGGGGGGCACGATTCGAGCGAGGCGAGCGACGCGAACGACGCGAGCGACTTCCGGGCCACCGCGCTCCGCGTGGAGGCGCTGGGCAGCGAGCAGCGCGTACACCTGGACGGCCCCGGCGACGCGGCGTGGGTGGCGCGCGCGGGCCCCGCCCTCCGAGTCGCTCCCGGCGACCGGGTGCGCGTGTCGGTCGCGTGGGAGCGCAGCCACCTGTTCGGTCCGGATGGCCACCGCGAGCAGGCCGCGCCCCGACCGACCGACCGACCGGGCCCCCGATGACGCGCCCACCGCCGCGCGCACGCCGGCCCCTCCCGGCCGTTCGCGCCGCCAGAGTCCTCGCCGGCCCTGTTCTCGCCGCCCTCATCCTCGCGGCGGCGGGCTGTGCGCCCGGCGAATCGGACACGGTGCTGCGCGTGGCGCTCTGGGCCGGTGGACACGAACTCGAGATCGAGCGGGAAGTGGCCGACCGCTACGAGGCGCTGCACCCCGGCGTCCGCATCGCGCTCGAGTCGGCTCCCAACGGATACGAGGAGCGCCTGCTGACCTCGATCGCGGCGGGGCGTCCGCCCGACGTCTACCTCATGGACTCGCCGGACATCCCCACCTTCGTGGAGCGCGGACTGGCGCTGGATCTCGCGCCATACATGGAGGCGCTCGGCTTTCGGACGGACAGCGTGTTCGGGCAGGTGGCGGACGCGTTTCGCCGGGGCGGATCCATGTTCGCGCTGCCGAAGGACTTCACGCCGATGGTCCTGTACGCGAACCGGAGCGTGCTCGCCGCCGCGGGGGTCGAGGCCCTTCTGCCGGTGGCGCCGTCGACCGCCGAGCCCGCGGCCGGCTGGACGTGGACGGATTTCCGGCGGGCCGCGGAGACGGTCGCCGCAGACACCGACGGCGACGGCCGGCAGGACGTGTTCGGGTTCGACTTTCCGCGCAACCTGTACCAGTGGGTGCCGTTCGTGTGGTCGGCGGGAGGCGACATCCTCGCGCCCGGCGGCGGCGGCGCGGCGGGATACCTGGACGGGCCGGAAGCGCTCGAGGCATACCGCTTCCTCACGGCCCTGGCGGAGGACGGCCTCACGCCGGGCGCGCAGTTCGTGCAGCAGGGAGACCCCGCGCGGGAGGCACGCTTCGCGTCGGGCGGACAGGCGTTCCTGCTCTCGGGCCACTGGACGCTCCCCGTGTTCCGGGATCTGGTGGAGACGGGCGGCCTGGATCTGGCCATCCTCCCCATCCCGCACCACCCCTCGCGGACGGCGGCGACCAGCGTGCTGTACGCGTCCGGGTGGGCCGTGCCGCCGAACGCCCCCAACCTGCGCCGGGCCATCGACCTCGCCGGCTTCCTCGCCTCGCCCGACGCGCAGCGTATTCGGGCGCGGTCGGGACTCGCCATCCCCTCGCGGATCGATGTGGCGGCGGAGATCGCGGCGGCGGACGGTTCCGGCGTCGAGGCCGCGTTCATCGCGCTTGTGGAGGGCGCGCGGATGACGTGGGGCGCCCGGGTGCGGGACTTCTCCCGCATCGAGGCGCTGGCGGTGGAGATCATGGACCGCCGCCTGATTCGGGGAGAACCGCTCGCCTCGAGCGCCTCGGACGTGGCCCGCCGCATCGACGCGGAGTTCGGGCGGTGAGCGGCGCGCGGCCGCCGGTTCTCGCCGCCCTCGCCGCCGTCGTCCTGGCCGCCGGTCTGGCGATGGTGCTGGCCATCGCCGCGGGCCGGGTGCATGGCGTGCGGGCCGCGGCGGCGGAAGCCGAAGCGCGCATGGCGGCCACGCTGTGGGAGGAGGGGGGCGGCGCCCCAGCCGTCGCCGGGCTGCTCGGTGAACGGGCGGCGATCCTCGGCGCGGGCGCCGGAGGTGACGGCACGGGGGCATACGCCCACGAGGCCGGTGCGCTCGACGCCGCCGCCTGGATCGCGGTCGCGCCGCGCCCAGCGGACGGCCCGCTGGGCGCCCTACCTGGCGCGGCCGGCGCCATCGCGTTGGCGGGCGCGGCCCTCATGGCGGGGTGGGCCGTCGCCAGGCGCCGCGGGCCGACGCGCCGGCGCTACCCGACGGAGATCGCGCTCCTCTCTGTGGGCTGCATCGCGCTGACGGCGGTCGCCGCCGCGCGGTGGGCGGACGGCGAACTCCGATCGCTGAGCGGCGCCACGGTGGCCCAGGGCGCGCGGGCCGTCGAGTCGACCCTGGCCAGCGGCGCAGATCCGGCCCGGGCCGCCCGGGTCGCCCACCTCCCGTGGGCCGCGGACGGCGCGCTGGAGTCCGCGGAGCCACAGTGGACCATGCCGGCCGGCGTCGCGGCCGCCATCGCCGCCTCGCCCGACCGAGCCACGCAGCCCGCCGGCACGCGTGCGGGGACGCCGTACACGGTGGAAGCGGACGGCGCCACGTGGCACGTTGCCCGCGCCGCCGACGTCCACCTCGCCTTCCTCGGATACGAGCGGACCGCCTCGCCCGCCCTCGCGCTGGCCGCCGCGGGCGGGCTCGCGACCCTGCTGGTCGTGCTGGCGCTCCACCTCGTGCAACTCGCGGCCCGCCCCCGCGCGCTGCGTCGAACCCTCGCGGCCTGGGGCCTCCTCGCGCCGGCGGCGGCCCTCATCCTCGCGTTCACCCTTGGGCCGCTCGTCTTCTCGCTATGGATCTCGCTGCACGAATGGCGCCTCATCGACCCCGCGCCGCTCTTCCTCGGATTCGACAACTACGCGGCGCTGCTCGCGGACGGCGAGTGGTGGTCGGCGATCGGGAACACGGCGCTGTTCACGCTGCACGTGCCCGCCGCGATGGCCCTCGCCCTCGCCCTCGCGCTCCTCACCCGCGGGTCGCGCCGCGCCATGCGCTGGGCCCGGCTCGCCCTCTTCCTCCCCGGCATCACGAGCGTGGCGGCGATCGCGGTGGTGTGGAAGTGGCTGCTGAGCGACCGGTACGGGCTACTGAACCGGGGCCTGGAACGCGCGGGATTCGAGTCCGTCCCGTGGCTCACCTCGCCCGACACCGCGCTCACGAGCCTGATGGCGATCGGCGTCTGGATGGTCGTGGGCTACCAGATGGTCGTCTTCCAGGCGGGCCTCGCCGCAATCCCCCGTGACTGGTACGACGCGGCCCGGGTCGACGGCGCGGGGCCGTGGCAGCGCTTCCGCCACGTCACCCTGCCCGGCCTCCGCCACACCCTGTTCTTCGTGCTCGTCACGTCCGTCATCGGGTCCTTCCAGGTGTTCGGACTCGTCTACGTGATGACCGAGGGCGGCCCGCTGGGCGCCACCGATGTCGCCGTCTATCACATCTACCGCGAGGCGTGGGAGTTCCTGCAGTTCGGCAACGCGGCGGCGATGAGTTGGATGCTGTTCGCCGTCGTGTTCGCCGCCACCTGGCTGCACTTCCGCTTCCTCGATACGCGGCGCGCCCATGGCTGACCGCGCCATCGCGCCCCGGACGGCCCGGGGGCTCCTGCTCGCCGCGGCCTGCCTCGTCATGGCCGCGCCCTTCGCCTGGATGGCGCTCACCAGCCTCATGGGACAACTCGAGGTGTTCGCCGGCGGCAGTCTCCTGCCGCGGTCGCCGCGGTGGTCCAACTATCCGGAGGCGCTGACCGTCCAGCCTTTCGGGCGCTACTTCCTGAACTCGCTCGTGTTCGCGACCGCGGTGGCGGCGGGCCAGGTCGCGACCTCGGCCACCGCCGGGTACGCCTTCGCCCGCCTCGATTTCCCCGGACGGGACGGGCTGTTCATGCTCTTTCTGTCGACGATGATGGTGCCCGCGGTCGTCATCCTCATCCCCCGCTTCCTCATGATCGAGGCCCTCGGCTGGATCGACACCTACCAGGGCCTCATCTCCACGGAACTCGTCTCCGTGTGGGGCATCTTCCTCATGCGGCAGTACTTCCGGACGGTGCCGCGCGAGCTGGAGGACGCCGCGCGCGTGGACGGGGCCGGGCGCGTGCGCATCTTCTGGAGCGTCGCCCTGCCGCTCGCGAAGCCCGCCGTGGCCACGCTCGCGCTGTTCGCGTTCGTCGACGCGTGGAAGAACCTGCTGTGGCCGCTCCTCGTGACCCGCTCCATGGAGATGCGCGTCGTCGAGGTGGGGATCGCCGCCTTCCATTCGACCTACGAGATCAACTGGCCCTACCAGATGGCGGCCGGCGTCGCCGCCGTGCTCCCCATCGCCCTCCTCTTCCTCTTCACCCAGCGGTACTTCGTGCGCGGCATCCAACTCGAAGGCATCCGCTAGCGTGATGCGCGTCGGGGCGCTTGAGGCGCGGCGCTGGGCCGGGCTCGTGTTCGCGGCCGGGCCCGGAGAAGGGATCGGCCTCCGCCTCGTCTTCACCACCCCGAGCGGTGAGCGGCGGGAGTTGGAGGACTGGTACTGGATGGTCTCCCGCCTCGGGCCCCACGCGCCGGACGGATCGTACGCGCGCATGGAGTTCGATCTCGCCGCCGAGCCTTCGTCCGACTCCCGCCCCGGGGAGGGCACGCTCATCCTGGAATGGGCGCGCCGCGAAGACGCCGTGGCGCTGCGGGCGGTGGCGCGGGCGCCGGGCCGGGTGGAGCTGGTGGGGGACAATCCGTGGGGATGGAAGACGACCTGGGAGGAAGCGTCCGATGGCTGGCGGGCCGCGCCGGGAGGCGTGGAGATCGCCGCCGCGTTCGCGCCGCGCGCCGGAGACCGTGCGGCCACGTTGGTCGTCTGGGAGCCGAGCGGTACGCCGTCTCGATCCGGAGCTGTCCTCGCCCGGGCCAAACGCGTTCTCCAGGAGTTGGACCCCTGGATCGACGACGCGCGCCGCGCCTGGGACCGCCGCCGACCACGTTCGTCGGGGGCCGCTGAAGGACTGGTCGAGGCCGTTACGGACCACCTGATGTGGACGGTTCTCCTTCAGCCGGAAACGGGTCGACTCTACGCGCCGGCCGGCCGCCGCTGGATCTTTCCGAAATCAGACGACGCCTCGGCGAAGGGTGACGGCACGGCGGAGGGCGCGGGCGTGAAACAGGGCGCGGCGGGGCCCGACGACTGGACTGTGTTCGGATGGGATTCCTTCTTCAACGCCCTCGCGCTCGCCACCGCGTCGGGGCGGCTGGCCTGGGACGTGCTCCTCACCGGGCTCGACTCGCGCTATCCGAACGGGAACGTGCCCAACTGGAGGAGCCGGCGCGGCGGCACGCCCGACCGCTCGCAGCCCCCGATCGGGTCGTACGCGGCGCTGAAGCTGCACCTCGTGTGCCCCGACGTGGACGCGCTCGCGGCGGCCTGGCCGGGGCTCCGCGAGTGGAACGACTGGTGGGTGGCGGACAAGGGTGGGCGCCCGCGTCGGGAGGGCCTCACGCCCGGGCTGCTGGCGTGGGGCTCGGACACGGCGCGGGTTCCGCCGCGCGAGCGGCTCCCGGCCTGGGAGGCGGACGCGGACGGCCACCAACGCGCGGCGTGGGAATCGGGCCAGGACGACCTGCCGCTGTGGGAGGAGGCGGAATGGGATCCGGAGCGGGAAGTCCTCGCCATGTCCGCCGTCGACCTGTGCAGCTACCGAGCCCTGGACCTCGAGTGTCTGGCGCGGATCGCCCGCATCCTGGGCCACGGGGCGGAGGCGGAGCGGCTGGAGGCCGAGCGCCGCCGGCTCGTCGCGACGATGAACCGGGTGCTGTGGTCCGAAGCCGCCGGGCTCTACCTGGATGGACTGCCTGCCGGTCACTCTCCTCGCGTGGCGGCGTCGAACTTCCTTCCCCTGATCGCCGGCGTGCCGTCAACGCGGCGGGCGCGGCGCATGGTCGGTGTGCTGCGCGACCCCGCGCGCTTCGGGGGAGAGTGGGTGCTGCCCACGATCTCGCGCGACGACCCCGCGTTCGAGGACCAGCAGTACTGGCGCGGCTCCATCTGGCCACCCATGAATTACCTCGTGCTGCAGGGACTGCGACGGTACGGGTTCGACGAGCTCGCAAGCGAGCTGGCATGGAAGGGGGCGCTCATGTTCCTGGCCGACCTCCGGCGCACGGGGTTCTGCCGCGAGAACTTCGACGCGCGCAGCGGTCGCGGGCGAGGGCACCGCTTCCAGAGCTGGGGACCGCTGTTCGCGCTGGGCGCGATCGAGGAGTTCGTTGACGCCTCTCCGTGGCGCGGACTGCGCATCGGCTCCCGGCTACCCGCGATCGTCGCGTGCGGGGAGGCCGCCGTCGACGGCGCCGTCCAGGCGCGCGTTGAAGGGCTCCGCGTCGCGGGCGAGGCGCGGACGGTGGAGATGTCGCGATGAAGCACATGGCGTCGGTCGACCCGCCGGAGCGGCCGACGCTGGTGATCCTCGCCGCCGGACGATCCACCCGGTTCGGTCGCGCCAAGCAGCTCGAGCCGGTGGGGCCGGGCGGCGGGTCGCTGCTCGAATACGCGGTGTACGACGCCGTGCGCGCGGGCTTCGGGCGTTTCGTTCTCGTCGTGCGGGAGAGCCAGCGCGATGAGTTCGAGGCGCGACTGCGTCCAATGCGGGCGGCGGGGGTCTCTCTCTCCCTCGCCTGCCAGCGTCTCGTTCACCCCGACCTCGTCCCGCTCGCCCCACCCGGGCGGGTTCGGCCCTGGGGCACGGGATTCGCCGTGCTGGCCGCGGCGACGGCCCTGCCCCGCCAGGGCCCGTTCGCGGTCTGCAACGCGGACGACTTCTACGGGCGAGTCGCGTACGAGCGCCTGGGGCACGCCCTCGCGGATCCTCCCTCGGGCGTCCGCGCCTTCGCGGTGACCTCCCCGCTGGCCAACACCCTGTCGGCCTTCGGCGGCGTGTCGCGCGGTCTGTGCGAAGAGCGGCCCGACGGCACGCTGCTCCGCATGACCGAAGGCCTGGATCTGCGCCTCGACGGCGACGCACCGCGGACGGGCGAAGGCGCCGAATCCCCGGCCGCCCGGCCCCGCGTCGTCGGGCGCACGCCCTCCGGCGCGGCGATCCGAGTGGACGGGGACAGCCAGGCGTGTATGGGCCTGTGGGGGTTCTTCCCCGACATCCTGCCCCTGCTGGAGGAGCGCTTCCGGGACTTCGTCGCTGCGTCCCCCGGGACCGAGAACGAGTTCTACCTGTCGGAGACCGTCGGCGATCTCGCGGCCGCCGAACGGACGCGCTGCGGCCTGGTGCCCGCCGGCCAGGGGTGGATGGGCGTCACCTTCCCCGGAGACCGCGAGCGCGTCGCCGTCTCGCTCCGGCAACTGACCGAGGCCGGCGCGTATCCGGTCGATCTCTGGACGCCACCCGTTCACGCGAAGCCGGTCGGCTCGGCGCAGCCGTCACTCTTCGGTCCACCGCAGGCGCCGCCCAGCGGGGTCGCGACCGCTCCGGGGCGCATCAACCTGATCGGCGAGCACATCGACTACAACGGCCTGCCCGTGCTGCCGATGGCCCTCGACCGACACGTCCACCTGGACTTTGAGGCGCTGGGGCACGGGACGGTCGAACTCGAAGGCGATTCCGTCCACGGTTCGTTCGCCTTTCGGCTGGACCGCGCCACCGAATCCGCCCCCCGGGGACACTGGTCGAACTATGTGAGGGCCGCGGCCAGGGGGTTGCTCGACCACGGCGTCGAACTGCGGCGAGGCATCCGGGGAACGGTCACGGGCACCGTTCCGGTGGCGGAGGGGCTGTCGTCCTCCTCCGCCCTCGTGGTCGCATCTGCGCTGGCCCTGTTGCACGCGAACGAAGCGCGGGTGGAGGCGCTGGAACTGGCGGCGCTCCTCGCCCGCGCCGAGCGGTATGTTGGCCTGCAGGGCGGCGGGATGGACCAGGCCGCGTCTCTCTGCGGAAAGGAGGGGCACGCGCTGCGGATCGACTTCGAACCGCTGCGCGTGACGCCGGTGCCGGTGCCGGAGGGATGGCGGTGGGTCGTCGCCTCGTCGTTGACGCGCGCGGAGAAGGCGGGCGCAGTCCGCGAGCTGTACAACGAGCGGCGCGCCCAGTGCGCGGAGGCCCTCGAACGGGTGGGCCGGAAGTCCTGGCTGGAGGTGGTGGAACCCGACCAGGACGAGTTCGCATCCATCCTGACCGGGGCGCGGAAGTCGCTGCCGCTCACGCTGTCGAGGCGCTTTCGTCATGTGGCCAGCGAGGGCCGCCGGGTGATCGAGGCCGAGCGCGCCCTGCGCGGCGACAACATGGCCGCCTTCGGCCGGCTGATGAACGCATCGCACGCCAGCCTGCGCGATGACTTCGGCGTGAGCACGCAGGCTCTGGACGAGATCGTGGGCGTCGCCCGCGATGCGGGCGCGGCCGGGGCACGGCTCACGGGCGCGGGATTCGGCGGCTGCGCGGTCGCGCTCTGCAGCGCGAACGAGGCGAAGGGCGTGATCGAAGCCCTCATCGATCGTTTCTACGCCCCCCGCGGAGGCGTCGACCGCCGAGCCCTCTTCGTCGCCGACCCCTCCAACGGCGCCACCGTAACGTTGTAAGACCGTTGGCCGGCCCGACGGGCAATGGCTAGAATGGCGGGGATGGACGAGGACAGGATTATGCCGATGCAAACCTACACTGCCGTCGTGGAGCGCTGCCCCGACACGGGCCTTTACGTGGGCTACGTGCCCGGTTTCCAGGGTGCGCACAGCCAAGGCGAGACCCTTGAGGAACTCAACCGGAATCTCAAGGAAGTGATCGCCATGCTTCTCGAGGAAGGGACGCCCGCGCTCGTTGGCGAGTACGTAGGTACGCAGACCGTCGTCCTGGCCTAGATTCGGGTGCCGCCGGTCCCTGTCCTCAAGCCGCGCGAGGTGATTTCGATCCTCGGCGCACTCGGGTTCAAGGAAGTGCGACACCGGGGGTCCCACAAGCGGTTCCGCCATCCTGATGGCCGTGCAACCACCGTACCCGTCCATGGCGGCCGGGACGTGTCACCCGTACTGCTCCGCAGAATCGCCCGCGAAGTCGGCCTGACGATTCACGAGTTCGTTGAACACCGGCGATAGGGGAACGATGAAGCACATTGGCGGTGGGACAACCGCGATCCGGGCCTGTGTCATTTGTGCCGCTCTGGGTGCCGTCTCATGCGACGCTCCGGGGCCGCGCGCTCGCATCTCCGAGGAGGTGCGGGTTCTGGATACGTATCCGTTTTCGGATCCGAATCCCGTGCCGGTGCTGGCCACCGACCGGCGGCTGTACCCCTACCACACGTTCGAGGGGTACGCGGCGACATCGGAGCCCCGGGAGTGGACGGTCGTGACGATGGAGAACGACCTCATCGAGGTCTTCGTTCTTCCGGAAGTGGGCGGCAAGGTGTGGGGGGCCGTGGTGAAGGCGACCGGGCACGAGTTCATCTATCGGAACGAAGTGATGAAGTTCCGGGATATCGCGCTGCGCGGCCCGTGGACCTCGGGCGGCCTCGAGTTCAACTTTGGCGTCATCGGGCACACGCCGGCCACCGCCACGCCCGTCGACTACCTGGTGCGGGAGAACGCGGACGGCAGCGTGAGCACGATCGTCGGCGCCACCGACCTCCCGTCGCGGACGCCGTGGCGGGTTGAGATCCGGCTTCCGCCGGACCGCGCGGCCTTCGAGACGCGCGTCCTGTGGTACAATCCGACCCCGCTGGAGCAGCCCTACTACAACTGGATGACGGCCGCGGCCTTCGCGCAGGACGACCTGGAACTGTTCGTGCCCGGCGACGCCTACCTGGAGCACTCCGGGCGGGAGCGACCGTGGCCCGAAGACGAGGAGGGACGCTTCCTGCCGCTCTACCGCAACAACGCGTTCGGGGGACACAAGTCCTACCACGTCGTCGGGGCGCTGAACGACTTCTTCGGCGGCTACTACCACGACGAGGACTACGGCTGGGGGCACTGGGCCCCGCACGAGGAGATGCCGGGGCGCAAGATGTGGCTGTGGGCGCTCTCGCGGGCGGGGGGCATCTGGGAGGACCTCCTCACCGACACCGACGGGCAGTACGTCGAGTTCCAGGCCGGACGGCTCCATGCGCAGTACCAGCCGGGAGCGCACCGCAACCCGGTCTCGCAGGCCGGGTTCGATCCCTTCTCGGCCAGCCGCTGGACCGAGTGGTGGTTCCCGCTGGAGGGGACGGGCGGGCTCACGGACGCTTCGCCTCACGGAGCCATGCACGTCGAACGGGAGAGCGACCGCCTGCGGGTCGTGGTCCAGGCGTTCGGATCCGGGGCCGACACCGTGAAGGCATGGTCGGCCGGCGAACAGGTCGCCGCCCGAGCGGTGGCGTTCGAGGCCCTGGGTCCCGTGACGGTCGAGGTCGACGTCGCGCCCGGGCGCCCGTGGCGCGTTGCCGTGCCGGGGCTCCGCCTGGAAGCCTGCTCGAGGCCGGGCGCGACCGGTCTCGCCGGGGTGTGCGGATTCGGCGGAGAGCCCTCGGTGTCCCGGCCGTTCGGGACGAACGCCGAGGCGTGGGACGCGCTTCCGGAGACGGATCGCCTGGTGTTCGAGGCAAGGGAGCTGGCGCGGGGCCGCCGCCATGCCGACGCGCGGACGCTGTACGACCGGGCGCTCGCCGCCGAGCCCTGGAACCGGGAGGCATTGCTGGGTCTCGGCACGCTGGCCCTGAGGTCGGCCCGCCATGAGGAGGGTCTCGCCCACGCCCGGCGCGCGCTCCAACTCGACACCTACGATCCGGAGGCCAACTTCCTCGCCGGCAACCTGTACCTCGCCCTCGGGCGCCGCGCCGATGCGCTCGACTCGTTCGGCTGGGCCGCCCGGTCAGCGGCGTTCCGGGCCGCGGCCCGCACTCGGCTGGCGGAGTTGGCGCTGGAGGCGGGGGACATGGCCGAAGCGCGCCGCCACGCCGCGCTGGCGCTCGACCACGACCGCGTGGGTATTCCGGCCCGCGAGGTGCTCGCGATCGCGGCGCGCCTGGAGGGAGACGAGACGGGCGCGGCGCGCGTGCAGGCGGAGGTGCTGGAGCTCGACCCGCTGAACCACTTCGTGCTGGCCGAGCGCTATCTCGCCGCGCGGGCCGAGGGATCCGGCGACGAGGAGGCGACGGACGGAGCGGAGGCGGCGCGCCTCACCGCGTCGATGCGGAGCGAGGTTCCGGGGCAAACGCTGCTGGAACTCGCCGTGGGCTACGCGAACCGCGGGCTGCCCGGCGATGCCGCGCGCCTGCTCGAGTTGGCGGACGAGGTGGGCGGCGGCCCCGTGGCCGCGGTCTGGCTCGCCTTCCTGACGAGTGACGCGGAGCTGCTGCGGGCGGAGGCCGATCCCGCCTTCGCCTTCCCCTACCGCCCCGAGACCCTGCCGGTCCTGCGCTGGGCGGCCGCCGAAGACCCGCAGTGGGGCTGGCGCTACCTGCTGGGCCTGAACCTGTGGGCACTCGACCGCGACGCCGAGGCGGCGGAGGTGCTGGCGGCCCTGGGCGACGAGCCCGATTACGGCCCCGCCTACGCGGCGCGCGCGCACCTGGCGGAGGCCCTGGGCGGCGACCCCGGGCCCGACTTCCGCCGCGCGGTCGAGCTGGATCCCGGAAACCGCCTCCTCCATATCTCCCTCGTCCGGCACCTGCAGCAAACCGGACGCTGGGCCGAGGCGCGCGAGGCGTCCGGCCGGGGACGGGAACTCTTCCCGGACGACTTCAACCTCGCACTCATCCACGCGCGGGGGCTCATCCAGGCGGGCGAGTACCGCGAGGCCAACGGGATCCTTGCCGGCACCCACGTACTCCCCTCGGAGAATTCCGGCGAGGCCCACCGCCTGTACGAATTCCTGCACATCGGGGCCGCGCTCGACGAACTGGAGGCCGGGAACCGCCCGCTCGCCCGCCGTCACCTGGAAGCGGCGCTGCTGTGGCCCGAATCGCTCGGCCAGGGCCGTCCCTTCGACCCCGACGACCGCCTCGTGAGGTTCCTGTTCGACGCGGCGGCGGAAAGCCCCGACGGCGCACCCGTACCCCGGGCCTTCGAGACCGTCACCATCGCCTCGCTGCGCGCGCGCATCGATTCGCTCGCCGCCGCCCCATCCCCGATCGCAGCGATCGAGCAGGACCTCCTGCGCCGGGCCCTCGCCGCCGCCGCCCGCCTGCAACGCTAGCTGTAGATGCCACGACGGTGGTTCACCTGGGGTTGTTCACCCGGGGTTGTTCACCCGGGGTTGTTCACCCGGGGTTGTTCACCGGGGGTTGTTCACCGGGGGTTGTTCACCGGGGGTTGTTCACCGGGGCGAGCGGTTGAGGCGCGTCGCGGGTCACCTGCGGGGAGGTCTTACC